>CAYLJC010000557.1:0-2470 GCA_964383345.1 uncultured Akkermansia sp.
CGGACGAGACGACCCAGACTCCGCTGCGCGGAGCGAATCTGCGGCCCGATGTGATTTCCTTCCTCCGGGTCTGGGCGAGCGAGCAGGACGGCGTCTGGAGACATGAGCTGCGCCTGGACAAGGCGGGCCTGGCCTTCGCGGATCAGATCAGCTCGGAGCTGCCCGCCGCTCCGAAGGTCTCGACCTTCCGGACGGGGGTGGATAACGGGGACGGGACCGGGATCAACGAGATCCAGAAAATCCAGTTCAATCCGCGTTTCCGGGGCATCTACGAGGTGCGCTGGAGCGACCGGAAATCGCCCCTGCTCAGCCGCGAGGATGGCCCTGACCAATTCGGCGAGGCGCTCGAGGTGCTCGCGGACGAGGACGGAGAATTCATCGTCACGAATCCGTCGCCGAATGTGGGCATGGTAGAGTTCAGCGGATCGATGGGGATGCAGCCGCAGGACGATCTCGAGATCGTGGTGGTGGACAATCCGCCGGCGGATCGCTACGTGGTTCTGGATCTCGGGGAGAAGGTCTGTGCCGATGTGTTGCGGCAGATGGAACTGGACGACGCTGACGAGATCGACGTGCCGCTGGAGGTGGAGATCCGATACAAGGACGAGGCGGACGACACCCTGATCCTCGTCTGGAACTGGCAGCGCAATATCACGGTGCGCCGCCGCCTGATCCGAGACGGCGAGTCCACGGTGAACGACACCGACTACATGCGGCCGGTCAATAGCCGGAGCTACCGGCCGTTCAACGCCTCACAACACGCCAACGGTGTCGCGTTTTATCCATTCGAGCTGGGCGACGGGATCAAGATCGTCCACACCATCGACCACAATCTGCACACGCTGCTGGTCGATGTGGACCTGCGCGAAAATGTGGCCGGCGGGGCTTGGTTGGTCGAGGGGACGGACTACACGGTCGCCTACGATGACCAGGGCACCGGTGAGGATTCCATCGTAATCACTCTGCTCGGCGACTACGCGAGTAGCCCGCCCGAGTCTGGCGATCTGATCGGCGTCGTGGTGGGGCGCAATGTAGTGAGCGAATTCCAGGAGGGTGTGACTTGGGAAATCGGTCAGGTGAACGGTCTCGTCAATGAGTTGGATGCGCTCAAGGGCCGGATCGCGGCGCTGGAGAGTGCGGCGGGAATGGGGGCGCAGTTCCAACAGCCGCGCCCGCTGGCGGCTCCGCTGTCGAGGGCGCTGGGACTGGTCTGGCGGGTTCCCAGGGCGCGACAGTTGCCGCCTGCCCCGGCGATGCTGATGGATTGGCGGGCCACGGCGGAGGCTCTCGGGGAGTTGCCCCGCCGCCCGCTGCGGTTGCTCCCGGCGGTCCATGCGGCCTCGACGATTCCGCTGCCGGCGACTTTGCCGACTCTAGCGGCGGCGAAAGGCAAGGTCTATCTGGCGATCACGGACCGCACGGATCTGAGCGGGGTGCGGGCGGGCGATACGGTCGCGTGCGACGGGCGGGAATGGTATCGTGTGGTGCAGGGGCCGGGGACGACGAGCTATTATCCGTCGGTGTTCGAGACGACTCTGTTCGAGACGGCGGTCAACTCTCTGGAGTTCGCGCCGCGCTCTACGTTGGAGTTGACTTTCGGCCTCGAGTTGGTGGTGGCCATGCTGGAGGCGAAGGCCCGCGACCGCCGCAGTGCCTGCCAGTGGACTTTGCTGCTGGAGGCGGGGGTGCCCTCGGCGGAGGCGAGTCCGGCGACGCCGGGCGGCAATCTCGCGTCTTCGTTCTCTTCGCCGGTGACGTTGCTGAAGCAGAGGTTGGTGCTGACGGAAATCCCGACGCAGCACGTCTTCGGCGCTCGGGTGGTGCGGGCGGGCGACGGGAGTCTGACGGCCCGCAGTATTGCCTACGGGCGAGATGAAGCGACCACGGCTCCGCCGGGGGTGCCTTTCGCGATCCGGGCGCGGCTGATCGAGTTCGACACGGAGAACGCTCCGGCGGATGCGCGGGGCGTGGTCGCGGTGCGGGGTCTGGACGTGGGCTTAGATGGACAGCCGTCCGGAAATTTAGGGAAATTAATAATCAGCTAGAGCCATGGCCAAACCGGTAATCAATCAACCCACGACGCCCCGCGTCATCGCGCAGGGGATCGCGATCCCGACGTTGATCCTCGTCGCGACGAATGACCCGCTGACCTGGAGTGCGACGCCGCTGCCGCCGGGCCTGTCGCTGGATGCGGAGGCGGGGACGATCTCGGGGACGCCGACGGCGGCCGGATTGGTGGAGACGACGATCACGGCGACGAATGGGGACGGGACAAGCGCGCCGGTGAATTTGGTCTGGAGTGTGCAGGCGTCGCCACCGGGCGCGGGGGGATGGGATGATATCGAGATCGATTTCGATCTGATCTCCCGACAGGTGACGCTGCCGGGGGTGACGACGGAGCCGGGGGCGGCGCTATTCCCGATGGGTCGGGGTGATATGGTGAATTTGTTAGTGGGGTTCAAAAAACACG
>CAYLJC010000558.1:0-2468 GCA_964383345.1 uncultured Akkermansia sp.
TGACCATGTAGCCGAGCTGGGAGAGGGTGGAGAAGGCGAGAATGCGTTTGATGTCATTCTGCTGCAAGGCCATGAGGGCGGCGGCGAGGGCGGTGAGGGCACCGACCCAGGTGATCACCGTCGCGGCCATGTCGGCGGCTTCGATGAGGAAAATCACCCGGGCGAGCATGAAGACACCGGCGGCGACCATGGTGGCGGCGTGGATGAGCGCGGAGACGGGCGTGGGTCCCTCCATCGCGTCGGGCAGCCAGACGTGGAGCGGGAGCTGGGCGGATTTGCCGACGGCCCCGCAGAAGACACAGAGCACCGCGATGTTGAGCAGGGCGAGATTGCCGACCCCGCCGACGGCGGCCTTGATTTCCTCGAAATAGATCGAGCCGGTCAGAATCCAGACCAGGAGGATTCCGATCATGAATCCAAAATCGCCGATGCGGTTGGTGAGAAAGGCCTTTTTGGCGGCGTCGGCGGCGGAAGGTTTTTCGAACCAGTGACCGATGAGCAGGTAGGAACTGACCCCGACGAGTTCCCAGAAGACAAACATCATCACAAAGTTGTCGGCGAGGACGATGCCCGTCATGGAGAACATGAAAAGGGAGAGCGCGGCGAAGTAGCGGGACTTGCCGGGATCGTCCTTCATGTAACCGAGCGAGAAAAGATGCACGAGGAAGCCGATGGAGGTCACGATGAGCATCATGCCGCGGCTGAGGGCATCGAGTTGGAAACTGATCGTGAGACGGAGATGCTCGCCGAGATCGACCCAGGGATACGAGGCGGTCTCGACCGCTTTGTCCCCGTCAGAGGCGAGGAGGATACAGAAGATCAGGGAAAGCAGGGCCGAACCGGTCGAGACGAGGGCACTGAGTCCGGACCAGCGTTTGATGCCGAGGAGGATCGTCGCGGTCACGACGAGGGGCAGCAGGAGGACGGCCCAGGCGAGAGTATTGACATCGGAATCCATGAAGTAGTTCGTTCGCCGTAAAGATCAGTATTTCATCGAGTTCACCTTGGTCACGTCGGTGGTCTCCTTGGTGCGGAAGAGGGCGACGATGATGGCGAGACCGACGGCGACCTCCGCCGCCGCCACCGTGATGATAAAGAAGAGAAGAACCTGTCCGTCGTAGTTGGGATGCCCGTCCTGCACGTTGAAGCGGGAGAAGGCGACGAGGGTGAGATTGGCCGCCGCGAGCATGAGTTCGAGACACATGAAAATGATGATGAGGTTGCGCCGCACCAGCACTCCGGCGAGCCCGATCGCAAAGAGAGCGGCGCTCACGAAGAGGAAGTGATTGAGAGTCAGGGCGGTTTCCATGGAAGCGGGAGGTGGAGAGATCAGGGGAATGGTCGAAAGGCGGCGGAGGTCACTTCAGTTCTTTTTTGCTCAGGACGACCACTCCGACGGTGGCGACGAGGAGGAGGACCGCCACGATCTGGACGGGGAACCAGTAGGTGCTGAAAAGGAGTTCGCCGATCTGATGGACGTCCGACGTGCCGGGACCTTTGCTTTCGGTCAGGGCGGGGAATCGGGCTTTGCCGATGCTCCCGCGTGAGAGGACGGTGATGACGAGGGCGACAAAGGCGATCGCCACCCCGCTCGCGCCGATGAAATGGACGACGGAGCGGCGGCGTTTTTGTTCCTCCCGCACATCGAGGAGCATGATGATGAAGAGGAAGAGGACCATGATCGCTCCCGCGTAGACGAGGATTTGCAGGATGCCGACGAGGAAGGCGTCGAGTTGGATGAAAAGAGCCGCCAGTCCGAGGAAGGAGAGGATCATCGAGATCGCCGACGAAACCGGGTTGCGGTTCACGACCACCCCGATGCCGCCAAGAAGGGCCAGTGCGGAGAAGAGGTAGAAGAGGAAGGTCATGGGGGGAGGAGTAAAGTAGTAGAGGAGTAGAGGAGTAGAGGCTCAGGAGGAGGCTTTTAGTTTTTCTGTGTAGGAGGAGAGGATTCTTCTCACTTCTTTGGCTTTTTCCTGAAGGGTAGAGGTGTCGGCGAAGCCTAAATCTTGGCTCAATTGGAGCTGGTAGCGCATTTCTTCGAGCGAAGCGTCGGAGTAGTTGTAAAACTTGAGCTTGTCTGATTTTCCTTTGCGATTGAAGCCTTCGACAATGTTGGAGGGAACCGAAATGGCGGACCGTCTCACTTGCGAGGTGAGGCCAAAAACTTCCTCTTTCGGAAATGTGGCGGTGACCTCGTACACACCAAGGACCAGCTCGTGGGCTTTGCGCCACACGATCAAGTCTTCATATGTCCTCGCCGACTCGCTCATTCCTTCTATTCTCCAGCCTTGACTACTTTACTGCTCTGCTACTTCACTACTCCCCATCCCTACTTCAACTCGTTCCACTTGTTCACCAATCCCTCGCGGATGCCGCCGATTTCGTACAATCTCTTTTTGTCGTGGACCATTTCGGCGCGGCTGGTGCCGGTGATGGCGTAATCTTTGCGGAGGAAAATGGCCTGC
>CAYLJC010000559.1:0-2465 GCA_964383345.1 uncultured Akkermansia sp.
ACGAACGGCCCTCCCCCAGTAGTCGCAAAGCTCTCATCCCGCCACCATAAGGCCCGATCCCCACCAAGCAAGCAAATTTTATTAGGGGCCTGGCCCCTAATGATCGCTGCTGCATACATTTTCGATTTATTGTGTGGGCTTTTTTGCTAGAGGCAAGGTAGGTGGAGGATCTTCCTGGCCTTGGTTTGGGCTTCGAGGGCGGCTTCGAGGGTGGGTGCGGTGAAGGTGATGTGTCCCATTTTACGCCCGTCACGGGCTTCCTCTTTTCCGTAGAGATGCAGGGAGGTGCCGGGGAGGGCCAGAACCGAAGGCCAGTCCGGATTTCCGTCGTTTTCGCTCCAGACATCCCCGAGCAGATTCAGCAGCACGGCGGGGCTGTGAAGACGGGGGCTCCCGATGGGGAGTCCGGCGAGGACGCGCAATTGCTGCTCGAACTGTGAGGTCTCACAAGCATCGATGGTATGATGACCGGAATTGTGCGGTCGGGGCGCCATTTCATTAACGAGGAGATTCCCGTCGCGGGAGAGGAAAAATTCCACGGCGAGGATTCCGATGTAATCGAGCACTCCGGCGATTTCCGTCGCGATCTTTTTGGCTTGCGCCAAGAACGCCGGTTCCAGTCTCGCGGGCACGATGGAGAGATCCAGGATATGGTCCCGGTGGATGTTCTCGGCCGGATCGTAGGTCGCGGTATTTCCCTGCTGATCCCGTACCACCAGCACGGATAGCTCGGCGGCCAACGCTATTTTTTCCTCCAAGATGGCGCGGGAGGAAGCGAACCGCGTCCAGATTGCTTCGCTGTCACTGCCACGGTCCACCGGCACCTGCCCTTTTCCGTCATAGCCGAATTCGGCGGTTTTGAGGATGCCTCCGTTCTCCGGCAGGGCATGGAGGGCGCTTCGCAACTGCTCGGCGGATTCGACGACGGAGAAGGCGGCACAGGGGAAGCCGTTTTCGGAAAGAAATCGCTTTTCTCTCTCTCGGTGTTGGCAAATCGAAATCGCGGTGGGACCGGGCATCAGGGGAATCTCGGCAGCGATGACATTCAGAAGGGACTGGGGAATGTTTTCAAATTCGACTGTCGCGACATCACACCGGGAAAGAAAGGTGGCGAGGCCTTCCGGCGAATCAAAAGGTTCCTCAATGATAAAATCGGCCAGGCCGGCGGTCCCGCTGTCCGGTCCTCCGATCCACGAGATGATGCGGTAACCCATGTGCCGCGCCACCATCGTGAGCATACGCCCGAGCTGTCCTCCGCCGAGGACTCCGATCGTGGAACCGGGGGGAAGATAGACGCTCATTCCGCAGCCGGGAGGGGTGGCAGTTCGGAGGATTCCACTTTCCGTCGCAGTTCTTCGCGGTAGTCGGTGAGTTGTCCGGCGAGGGTATCGTCTTCGAGGGCGAGGAGGGAGACGGCGAACAGTCCCGCATTGGTCGCGCCGGCATCCCCGATCGCAAAGGTGGCGGTGGGGATTCCGGCGGGCATTTGCACGATGGAGAGAAGCGAATCCACCCCGTTGAGAACCCGCGACCGCACCGGCACGGCGAGGACGGGTACGGTGGTGAGGGCGGAAGCCATCCCCGGCAGGTGGGCGGCCCCTCCGGCACCGGCGATGATACATTTGAGTCCGCGACTCCGGGCGGATTGGGAATAGGTGAAAAGCAATTCCGGGGTGCGGTGGGCACTGACGACCTTCGCCTCGTAGGGAATGTTGAAATCCCGCAGGACGGCGGCGGCGTTGGACATGGTGGGCCAGTCGGAGGTGCTGCCCATGATGATTCCGACGAGGGGCGCTTCGTTGGTAGAAAGATCGGCCATATTCCGTTTCATAAACTGGCGGGAAGAAACTGTCGAGCGGGGAATTGCTTTCGCGGCCCCGCTTTTGCCTCCGGCGATCCGCTTTCAACAGGTTGCTGACAGGCTGCTGACAGGCTGCTGACAGGCTGCTGACAGGCTGCTAAAGACGCCGCCATTCGTGTCCGTCCTGCTCGAGAAGTTCATCCGCCTCCTTCGGCCCCCAGGAACCGGCGGGGTATTCGGCCATTTTTGGTGGGGATTCCGACTTGTGCCAGGCGTCCTCGATCTGGTCGATGTAACGCCAGGCCGTCTCAACCTCGTCTTTGCGGGCAAAAAGGGTGGCGTCACCGGCCATCGCGTCGAGGAGGAGCCTTTCGTAGGCCTCAGGGCTGCTCTTGCCGAAACTGGTTTGATAACGGAAATCCATTTTGACCGCCTGCAGGGTCGCGGCGGGACCGGGGCGTTTGGAGCGCATCCCCAGCGAGATGCCTTCGTTGGGCTGGATGCGGATGACGAGAACGTTGCCCGGCATCGCTTCGGCTCCGGAGGCGGCGTTGAAGAGAACCCGGGGAGCCTGTTTGAAATGGATCGAAATCTCGGTCCCTTTCCTCGGGAGGCGTTTGCCCATGCGCATGTAAAAGGGCACGCCCTCCCAGCGCCAGTTGTC
>CAYLJC010000560.1:0-2462 GCA_964383345.1 uncultured Akkermansia sp.
ATCGAGGAAACCCCCGATGGATTCTGGCTCCGTCAGGCGAAACTCAACGATGTCTTCCAGCACCTCGCCCAGCTCGGAAATTACCAATATTTCCACAACGCCGATCTCGAAGGTCCCAACTTCGTCGTGACCGGCCAACTCATGACCGATGATCCGATCAAACAAATGGAGGAGCTCTCCCTCATGTATGGGGTCACCATCCACAAAAAGGGCAACACCGTCTACGCCCTGACCGCCCCGCAGCTTTCCCGGCTCCCCAGCGAACCTTTCCGCTACCAGTTGAAGTATCTCCGCCCCAAGGACATCGATCAGATCAAGTTGATCCTCAATCCTTTCCTCACCCCGGGCAGCGGGATCATCGAATTCGAAACGAAGACCAACACCCTCATCGTGATGGACAACGTCCGCAAGCTGGAGGCTCTCGCCATCTTCCTCGAACAAATCGACCGGCCCCGCCAGCAGATCGCGATCGAGACGCGCATCCTCCGGATCACGAGCAACTCCCGCAACCGTATCGGGGTGGACTGGTCCTCCGTCCTCGGTGACGAGGGGATTGCCCTGGGGGCGTCGTCCAGCCTCAACGCGCTCTTCAATCTTCCCGAACTCGACACCGTCTCGAAAGTGCTGACCTCCACCGGGACCGGCAACAGTCTCGCCGTGGTCAACAACAACCGCACCTTCACCGAGACGAGCACCCGCGACAAACTCAATAACGAGGCCAATCTCGTCCTCGCTCCGGTGGAACTCAACGCGGTGCTGCGCGCCCTCAACGCCGGCGGCCTCGCCCAGCAGGAATCGAGCCCCACCCTCATCACCGAAGACAACGAGGAGGGTCTCATCTCCATCATCGACCGCATTCCCATCATCACCGCCACGGTGACCGAGACCACCACGGGGCAGAACGTCACCGAGGAAGTGCGCTACCGCATCGACGAATCGGATCCCGCCGGCGACCCCGCCACCACCCGCGAGGTGGGGGTGTCCGTTTCCGTGACCCCCACCATCCTGCCCGACTCCACCATCCGGATGGAACTCCGCCCCCGTTCCTCCCAGGTCGTCGAGTACATCGAGGGGGTCACCGGCAACCGCTATCCCAGGGTCAACGAGTCCACCGTCACCACCACCGCCCGCGTCCCCAACGGCCACTCCCTGCTCATCGGCGGTTTCTACGAGGAAATCCAATCCGACGCCACCAACAAGGTGCCGCTCCTCGGCGACATCCCGGCGGTGAACCTGCTTTTCAAATCCACCGACAGGCAGAAAGAACACACCAGCCTGGTCTTCATCGTGACTCCCAAGCTCTATCGTCCCGAAATCGGCAACGAGAACGACATCATGAGCCACGAGATCCACGACAGCCACGTGCTCCCGAGCAACCATGACTACCCCGACGCCGAAAATCCCGGGCACAGCTATCACTCCGATCTCCGCAATACGGTGAACAACACTTTCAAAAAATACGAACCCGATGCCCCCGGACACCTGCTCCACCCCGGCCATCCCTACAACAATCCGCAGGCCCTGCCGGTGCATGGAAAGCACTATGACAGCGAGCCGGTCTTCGCGGAAAGGGAGAGCCCGACCGTGACGGTGCGTCCCGCGCGGGAATCCCACAAGAACGGCGGATTCCTCGGGAAACTTTTCGGAGGGAACAAGCAGAACAGAGTTCGATGACCACCACCAGCACCGAAACACCTTCCGCCCACGCCCCCACTGAAACACCCGTTCCGCCCAGCTCCGCGCATCACGCCCCCCAAGCGGCTCCGCAGCAGCAGCAACAGACGGCGGCGGATCACGAAAACCGGGTGGAACACGGTCGCATCCCGACCACGGATCTGTTGCGGCGCCAGATGGCCCACTGCGGGGAATACACCTACCAGGCCCTCAACAAGATCGGCAAGCTCAGCCCCGAGGACACCGGACGGATCACCCAGCAGTATCTGAAATACCTCAACAGTGTCGCCAAGGGCACCCCCTTCATCGACAGCCTCGCATTCCTCTATTTTGAAGGCTGGAGGAAGCCCGAACTCGAGGCCCGCGACACCATTTTGAAACTGACGCGATCCCTTATTTCCTACTCCAAGACGAAGATCACCCACCTCGCCTTCGCCCATCAGACGGACACCCCGATCGAGTTCTACAATTCTTTCCCGGCGATTTCGGAGATCTCCCGGCTCCTCAACGTCCCCGTCATCCAGGTGAGCGAGAAAGACTTTTTCTCCGTCGCCTCCGTCAACCCTTTCACCGCCACCGCCGCCGCCCGGCTCATCTCCAACGAGATTCAGCACGAGATCGGGCGCAAGCCCTTCAGTTTTGTCTCCACCACGGACCTCAATGCCTGGAAATATCTCATCGGCAGGCACTTCGGAGCATGAACCTCAACATCGGCTTTACTCTCAATGAAACGATCACCGACGCCGTCGTCGATCAGTTGATCGTCTTCGACCCTTCGCTCGGAGAGC
>CAYLJC010000561.1:0-2453 GCA_964383345.1 uncultured Akkermansia sp.
TGTAGAGTGCTATCCCGACGGTAAATGCGAATCCGCTGTCCGCTTCGGTCAGTTTTTCGATCGCGGTCGGCGCGGCGAGACCGTTCTGCGCGGCGAGGACCCCGTTGAGGTGAATGTTTACCATCTCCTCCTTGACCCGCGCCCCGGAATACCCCACCGCGTGGATGATGCGTCCCCAGTTCGGATCGTTGCCGTTCCACGAGCATTTCACCAATTTCGAGTTCGCCACGGCCCGGGCGACCCGCTCGGCGTCGAGGTTGGAAGCGGCACCGCGCACGATCACCTCGACGAGTTTGGTGACCCGCTCGCCGTCGGCGACGATGCGTTTGGCGAGGCACAGCATCACCTCGCCGAGCGCCTCGCGGAATTCCGCGCTGCCCGCGCCGCCCCGGGTGATGGTCTTGTTTCCCGCCTGGCCGTTCGCCATCACGATGACCGTGTCATTGGTGCTCATGTCGCCATCCACGGTGATGCGGTTGAAGGAGGCATCGACCGCCTCGCGCGTCGCGGCGGTGATTTCCGCCTTGGAAACGGCCGCGTCGGTCGTGACAAAACACAACATTGTGGCCATGTGAGGGTTGATCATCCCGGCCCCCTTGGCGATGGCACCGATGCGCACTTTCGTATCCCCTATCTTCACCGAGACCGCGATGCTTTTCGGAAAGGTGTCGCTCGTCATGATGGCGCGCGCGGCGGCATCGCCGTCGGTCCCCAGCGAGTTCGCCAATTCCGCGATGCGGGGTTCGATGCGCTCCATCGGCATCTGCACCCCGATGATCCCGGTCGAGCACACCTGAATCTCACGCTGCTTCAGCCCGAGCGCCTTGCTCACCGCCGTCGACATCGCCCGCGCGTTGACCATGCCGGTGTGGCCGGTGCAGGCGTTCGCGTTGCCGCTGTTCACGATGACGGCACGCGGTTCGGAGGACTTCAGATTGCTCGAAGACAGACGCACCGGGGCCGCACAGACCTGATTCTGCGTGTAGACCGCCGACCCCACCGTGGGAAATTCGGAATAGATCAGGGCGAGATCGAGACGTTCGGCAGCGGGATTTTTGATGCCGCAACTGATCGCCGCCGCCTGGAACCCCAGCGGGGCGCAGATGCCGCCTTCGATCATTTTTATTTTTTTGCTCATTTGCGGAACGGGGGGGGGAAACGAATCAGAAATTGAGGAGACCGCAAGTCTCGGGAAGGCCGTTCATCAGGTTGAAACTCTGAATGGCCTGGCTCCCGGCCCCCTTGCCGAGATTGTCCTCGGCGCTGGAAAGGATGAGACGCCCTGCCCTCCGGTCGATGACCCAGCCCACATCCACGAAATTGGTCCGCACCACATTTTTTGTATCGGCAAAACCACCTTCGCCGAGAACCCGGACAAAAGGACTCTCTCCGTAACATTCCTCCATCGCCGCGGCGATGCGCCCTGACAGGTCGCTCAAATCGCCCTCCGGCTCACAGAAAATCGTCGTCAAAATGCCCGCATTCACCGGCATGAGATGCGGCACGAAAGTAATCGTGACCTCGCTCCCGGCGGCGAGGGAAAGCTCTTGCTCGATCTCGCTGAGATGGCGGTGCTTCGGCGCTCCATAGGCGCGGAGACTCTCGTTGACCTCGGCGAAAAGGAGGCTCATCTCGGTTTTTTTTCCCGCCCCGCTCACCCCCGAAAGGCTTGAAACGCTGATGCCCTGCGGTTTCACGACCCCTTTTTTCAAGAGTGGCACGAGCGGCACGAGCACACCGGTCGGATAACATCCCGGCGAAGCGACAAATCTCGCCGAGAGGAGATCGTCCCGATAAAACTCCGGCAGACCGTAGACCGCCTCGTCCAAAAGAGCCGGGGCGGGATGGACGTGACCGTAGAATTCCTCGTAAACCGCCGCACTGCGCAGACGGAAATCGGCACTGAGATCGATCACCCGGACACCGCGCTCCAGCAGCGGGATGGCATATTCGGACGCCACCCCGTGGGGCAGGGCGAGGAAAGCGACCTTCGCCCCGGTCTCCACGATGGCATCAATGTCAGGATCAATGAAGGAGAGTCCCTCCACGGAAGGAGCGCCCGAGAGACGTTGAAAAACCGAGACAAGGCTTCGTCCGGCCTCCTGCCGGGACGTCACCGCGACCAACTCCACGGCGGGATGCATCGCAAGAAGCCGCAGCAATTCCTGCCCCGTGTATCCGCTCGCACCAATCACCGCCGTTTTGATCTTCTCTGAATTCATGAGCTTCCCAGCATGGCACAATTTCGAAGCGAGTCGAAACAAGTTGTTGATGCCTTCTTGCTTTTTTAAAGGACAAGCCACTTGCGGAACTGTGTTTTTCGTTCACACTGTGCCCTCCGTGGTTCTCGTGATCGCGGAAAGGAACGGGACGTGGCGCAGCCTGGTAGCGCACTACACTGGGGGTGTAGGGGTCGCAGGTTCAAATCCTGTCGTCCCGACCACCTCCCAGCC
>CAYLJC010000562.1:0-2439 GCA_964383345.1 uncultured Akkermansia sp.
GGCGGGTTGAGGACAACCCGCCCTACCCGGCCTCCAGCGAGCGATGGAAGGAAGATGATTGCCGACCTCTGCGGCAGGGCTTACGGGCCGGGCTTGCCGGGCGCTTACAAAGCGCCCTTCCTTGGGGCCAAAGGTGGATGCGGGCGTAAGCCTTCAAGGAGCGGGGCTTTGCAAGCCCCGGCGGAGCCTATCGGGGGGCGTGGCTTGCGTTGACGGAAAACAGTTTGCTTGTCAAATTCAGAGTGGCGGGTAGGGCGCGTTGTCCCCAACGCGCCGCGAGGGAGGGAAGGGCACCGATTGGCCAAACGGCGGCGGGTTGAGGACAACCCGCCCTACCCGGCCTCCAGCGAGCGATGGAAGGAAGAGGATTGCCGACCTCTGCGGCGGGGCTTACGGGCAGGGCTTGCCGGGCGCTTACAAAGCGCCCCTCCTTGGGGTCGAAGGTGGATGCGGGCGCCAGCCACAAGAAGCGGGGCCTTGCCAGCCCCGACAGAGCCCATCAGAAGATTGCCCTCAGCCCCCGGCCCCTCCCGCCTCAATTCGCGATAAACAACTCGTTCATCGACACGATACCCTCTCCGGGGGGCTGCTGGCGGGAGTTGGTGAGGGGCTCGAACTCTTTGGGGAGCGGATCGAATTCGATGGAGGTGACTTCCTGCGTCTCCATGTCTTTGAAGAAAATCTCCTTGCCTCGCACTCCCTCGAAACGGAGACGGATCGTGAGGTCCTGGAATTTCATGCCGAACTGGCCTCCCGTGGGAAAGGAGCGGGCTCCGATGACGATGACGTTGCGCTGCGGATAGATCCCGGTGATCGGCAGGGTGAGGAGAGCGCTCTTGAGCGAGGAGTTGTCGAGGGCGGCGGTGGTTTCTTCGGAGTCGGTGTACTGCTCGGCCAGCATGGGGGCCTCCTTGGCGTTGGCCGGGTCCATCTGCAGACCGAAGGGATCCATCGCGCGGGTGTTCTTCAGCAGTTTGGAAAAGATGAAGTTGGAGCGGACGAGGAAGTCGAGCTCCTCGCCGTCCTCGCCCGCGGCGGCGGTGTCGATGTTGCCGGCGGGGGGGGAGGGCGTCGTCGCCCTCGATCACTGCGGGCGGCTGCGGTGCCGCCGCGTCGGGGGCGGCGTCCTGTGCCTCCTGCGCGGAGAGCACGGGAGCACCGAGGGCGAGCAGACAGATCAGGGGGGAAAGTTTCATGGCGGCGGGAAATCAGGGGAGAGAGGGCGTCCGGACCAGGGGACGCTGTTCAGGAGCCTTTCGTTTTCTTCGTCTTGGCGTCGGGCGATTTCTCCCAGCAGAGGTAGACGATGCCGAACTGAAGGTTGCCTTTTTCCCCGGCGTTCTTGGCCGGCTGGGGACGGATCGTGATGCTCTCGAGGAGGAGGTGGGGCATTTCGTTCTCCAGTTCCGCGAGGAGCAACTGCATGGGTTTGAAACCCCCTTCGAAGCTCAGTTGCATTCGCGAAAAGGGATGTTCGGTGCGGCCGCCGATGCCGGAGGCCCCGGTGGCCTGACCCATTTCGGTGCGGTTGAGGACTGCGGTGTCGTACTTGGCGAGGATTTTTTCGAGGTTCTCGGTGAAGGACTGCACCGTGTCCTGTTCGACGCGGGAGGTCCAGTATTCGATCTTCTCGCGCTTCTGGTCGGCGGTGAGGATGGATTCAAGGGCGGCGACCTGCTGCTGGGCGGTCTTGTAGCGCTCCAGCGAGGCGACTTTTTTCTCGTAGTCCTTCTTCAGCTTGCCGCTCCCGATGAACGTCGCCACGGCGATCGCGACGATGCAGACGAGGGGGATGATGATGCCGAAAACGAGGATGGCCTGGCGGTGGGGGGAGACGTTCATTCGCTTGATTTGCGTTCGGTGGTCAGGGCGAGGTCGTCCTCACCGGAGAAACTCTGCGCGATGCTGAGATCGAAGGAGGTCCGGAAATGGCGGGCCATTTTGGCGGGAAATTCCAGCGAGGGAGGCATGGTGCCCTGCTTCTGCTGCAGGGACACCTGGACATCGCGGGTCTCGTCTTTGACCGAGAGATAGTCGGCGTGGTTCTCCTCGGCGATACGGTTCATGATCTGGGCGGCGCGGGTGCGGCTCCCGAGAGTGGGCAGCTCGGTCGCGACCTCGGGGTTGGCGTAGCCGGTGACGGTCCAGAGATGTTTCATGCCGAGGGCCTTTTTCTTCCCTCCGGTGTCGATGGTCTCGACCCGGTAGCTGGCATCCTTGAGGATGACCCCGGCGCTGTTCGGAAAAATCTCCAGCAGGGCCTCGAGCGCGAGCCATCCTTCGGACCGCTTCGCGAGCAGGCTGCTCCAGTGGTCCCACTCGCTCTTTTCTTTTTGCAGGGAGACCAGTTTTTTATCCATGTCGGCGGCGATGCTCTCGTTGAGCTCCCAGGCCTCGGTGCGCATCTTGGCGATGAAATCGGCTCCGGTCCAGCCCGCG
>CAYLJC010000563.1:0-2438 GCA_964383345.1 uncultured Akkermansia sp.
GTGGTCTGGTCGCCTGTCACCTCATTGACGAGGGTGAGGGTTTCCAGCCCGCCGCTCGGGTGGTAACCGAAGCGGGTGGTGCGGTTCACGTCGGCGGCGGGCGGTGCTCCCTCCTGATAGTTCTCGACGGTCTCGATCTGCTGTCCGATGGCGTTGCGCTTCGTCCGAGTCACGGTGCCGCCGGGGGCGATCACCTCGCCCGGCTCGCCGGTGCTGGCGTAGCGGGTGCGGGTGACGAGGACGGTTTCCGACGTGGCGGGGGGCACCTCGGGACGTTCGAGATCGGATCCGCCGTTGGTGCCGTAGTCGGCGACGGCGATCTCGCGTCCGATGGCGTCCCGCCACCAGGCGAGAAAGGTTCTCCGCCCCCGTGGCTGGGAACCGGTCGGACCGTTGAGGGCACCGCTGCCGGTGGCATCGTGGAAGCGCTGCCAGGCGGTGCGCAGGATCCGATTTCCCGCCGCGTCGAAGGCATTCTCGCTCTGCTCGACTACGGTATCGTTCGCCGGATCGCCGTTGTTGCTCCCGCCGCCCGGATTGCAGGCGGTGTAGGACCGGACTTCGCGCTCGAAGGCGTCGAAGGCCCGCTTCACGAAACCTTTGTTTCCTTGCAAGGTCTCCTTGATCACGTTGCCGGAGGCGTCGCGCCAGCGTTCGCCCACCAGGGCATGGCCCACCGCCCCGGTCTCGGGATCTACGGAGAAGGTCTCGTTTTTGTAGTTCCGGCCCCTCGCATCGAAATGCGCATCGGAACGGGAGGTGAGGTTGCCCGCCGACACGCTGGTGTGGTAGAGGTCGACGCGGGTGACCTGACCGAGATTGTCGCGGGTCAGGCGGGTATGGTAGCTGTGCGTACCGTCGCCGAAGAGTTCGCCGATCAACCGGTCGCGGAAATCGTAGTCGAATTCCTCCTCCCGGTCGTTCTGGCTGTCGTCGTCCACGGGGCGCGTCCGCTTGGTGAGGTTGCCGTTGCCGCCGTCCTGACCTCCGTCGTAGAGGTTGCCGGTGACCCGCACCATGTTGTTTCCGGTCGCTCCGCCCCCGCTGGGATCGCTGTCGGTGGCTCCGCTGTCGTCGGTTCCCATCCACTCGGATAGAGGCAGCCCCCGCGCGTCGAAGACCGTGCGGGTGATGGTGCCTCCGGGATTTTTGACCCGGTTCTCCCGGCCCATCGCGTCGCGTCCGTAGCGCGTGCTGTAGTAGTTGACGTTTTCAAAGCCTTCGCCGCTGGCGGGAATCAGATGCCAGGCGCAGCTCTCGTCGCGGTAGGCGGCGGCGTTGTAGAACTCGCGTCGCCAGCGTTTCCAAGAGGATTGGGGGAAGGCTTCGGCAGGACTCAACGGCCCGCATTCGCAGGCGCGGGCGGCCTCGATGGACTGGAGTTCCCGATTGGCGTAGTCGAGCCGCCGCAGGCTTGCGGTGCCGAGGGTGTAAAGCCCGCCGGAAGTGGAGCCGCCTTTCGCGCTGCGGATTTCGCGCTGATCGTCGAGGTAGCAGGCGAACTCGGCGCGGCGAGTAAGAATGGCCTCGACGGTACCTTCGGCGTTTTTTGTCGGAACGAGATGGGCGGGACCGAGGATGAGGGTGGTGCGGCCCAGGAGATCGGACTGGCAGTCGGTGCGGCGGGCGGAGCCGAATCCGCTCGCCGTGTTCCACCCGGCGGGGACGTCCTCCAAACTGGCGGTGTCCGCGTCCTCGATGCGGAAGCGCAGAGTTCCGGTGAGCCGGTCGTGGACCTCGTAGTCGATGCGCCCGCGCTCGTTCCTCCGCCAGCGGGCGTTGCCGTAGTCGTCGTAGATGGTGACACGGGTGGTGATCTCCCCTGTGCCGTTCTCCACGGTCCCGACGACCGGCGGGGTGACGGTGTGCCGGAGCACGGAAAAGGTGGAGCCGCGCCACGTGTAGGCGTTGGAGGTGATGGCGGGCTTGCTTCCTCCCCCGGCGCTGTCGCGGTAGACGATGGAATCGGCCGTCTTGTAAATGGTATCGCCGCCGACGGTCCGGGCGATGTAGGTCAGTTCCTTTTGTTTGATCGCGGTGCCGGACGCACCTTCCTTGACGCTGCTTGCCTTCAGGCGAAGCGGCGCAGAACCCGCTCCGCCGCCACTTGCGGGGTAGTAGTCCTTCGTCTCGATCAGACCGGCATCGTTCTTCAAGGTGACGCCGAAGTTCTGCGAGGCGTTGGCCGGTTCGGTGAAGGAGGCGATGCCCGAGGCGGTGGCGTGGAGGGTCTCGCGGTTGTCGGCGTTGAACTCCGGGTATTCCGGCCAGGTTTCGCCGTTCGATTCGAGGAGCTGGAAGACGGTGCGCCCCGCCCGGTCGAAGTAGGTCGCGAGAACCGAGCCATCGGGCCGGTGCGCGATCTCGCGGCGCGACCAGTTGCGGGCGGGGTCGTCGTCGCTGTTGAGGCGTGCGTAGGTGGTGGTCTCGGTGCCCGC
>CAYLJC010000564.1:0-2437 GCA_964383345.1 uncultured Akkermansia sp.
GATGATAGACGTTCGCGACGCCGTCTGAGCCTCCTCACCTCCCTCTCCATGCCGCCTTCCCCTCCTTTGATCGGCATCATCGACTGGGCCGGTGCCCCCCTCGGAGACCCCGACTCGTCGGTCGAGCGATCCGTCATCGGGGACAGCGCCGAGGTGCGGCGCTACCTGAGTGAAAGCGACGACGATTTCACCGAGGAAATCTGTGGGGCCGATGCCCTCATCGTCTGGCACAACGCTCCGATCCGGGCCGCCGGGATCGCCCGCTTGCAGCGCTGCCGTGCCATCATCCGCAACGGGGTCGGTTTTGACTCCGTGGATGTGGCCGCCGCCCGGGCGCGCGACATCGCCGTGTGCAACGTGCCCGATTACGGGACGGAGGAAGTGGCCGACCACAGCATCGCGTTGATCCTGGCCCTGTGTCGCCAGCTTTTCCCCCTCGACGCCGAAGCCAAGTCCCTCGGATGGACGATACGGGTGGAATCCAAGCTGCGGCGCCTCCGTCAACTCACCCTCGGCATCGTCGGTCTCGGCAGCATCGGCACCGCCACCGCCCTGCGGGCCAAAGCGCTCGGATTCCGGGTCCTCTTCCACGATCCCTACCTGCCCAACGGTGTCGACAAAGCGCTGGGAATCACCCGTGTCCGCACCCTCGCGGAATTGCTGGAAACTTGCGAGGTGGTTTCGCTGCACTGCCCTCTCACCGACGAAACGCGGCACCTCATCGCCGAAGACGAACTCGCCTTGATGCGTCCCGGATCCTTTCTCGTCAACACGGCCCGAGGCGGCGTGGTCAAAAAAGAAGCCGTCCTCACGGCCTTGCGCGAGGGGCATCTCGGAGGAGCCGGTCTCGACGTGGTGGAGGACGAACCGCTCCGAACCAAGGAGGAAGCCGACACACCGAATCTCATCGTGACCTGCCACGCCGCCTTTTGCAGCGTCGAGGCCAAGATCGAAATGCGGGCCACCTCCGCCCGCATCGCCCGCGCCGCCGTTCTCGGCGAAACGCTCGAAAACGTGGTCAATTAGTGCCTCCGCTTCCTCTCTTCGCCGCTCCGAACGATGAAAGCCGACCTCGCCTACCTTCCCGACGGTCACCCGCGTCACGTCCTTGATGTCCACGCTCCTGTCGGAACCCATCCGCTCCCGGTCGTCTTCTGGATCCACGGAGGAGGCTGGCAAAGCGGCGACAAAAAAGACGTGAAAACCAAGCCGGAATGGTTTAATTCCAAAGGATTTGTATTTGTTTCCATTCATCACCGCTTCCTCCCCGAAGTCCCGATGGAAACCCTCATCGACGACGTCGCAAAAGCCTTCGGCTGGGTCCGGAAAAATATCGCCCGCCATGGCGGCGACCCGGATCGCATTCTCGTCGGAGGCCATTCCTCGGGGGCGCAACTCGCCGCGCTGCTCTGCACCGACGAACGCTACCTGAAAACCGCGGACACCGACTTCGGCTGTCTCATCGGCTGTCTCCCGGTCGACGGAGACACCTACGACATTCCCGCGATCATCGAAGTCGCCGAAACTCGTTGCCGGGTGCATCACCAGCCGCAGGCGGGTTTTGGCCACCGGCAAAAGTTCGGAAACGATGCTGCCAAACATCTCGATTTTTCCGCCGTGACCCACGTTCCTGACGACAAGACCAACCCCAAAGGCATTCCTCCCTTTCTCATTCTCCACAACGCCGCCCATCCCGACAACACCGCCCAGGCGCTGCGTTTCGGTGAGGTTCTCCGGAACGGAGGAGTACCCGTGACTCTTTTCGCCGGAAAAAACACCGATCACCGGAAGCTCAACGACAACCTCGGACTCCCCGGGGATCCGGCCACCGCGGCGCTGGAGACATTTGTCGGGACACTTGCTTGAGGGGATTTTCGGGCCGGGAGACCCGTTCTACGGACATCGGCGGAAACAAGATCTCCGTTGCCCATCGAAATCGAAATCGAAATCGGTATCGAGTCACTGTTCCCATAAGGAAACCAGAATCCAAAAGCCAGATCGAACCATCCCCGGTGAGCCGAAGGGCGGTCTTTACCGTAGGGAAATTCGATTTCGATCCCGATTTCGATTTCGATCTTTAAAAAGGCACAAAAAAGCCCCGTGATGACCGGCATCACGGGGCTTTGAAAAACGATGAATCGGATCTGTCTCCGCCCGGAAGAGCGGAGCGACCGATCCGAGTATTATTGTGCGGCGGGAGCGTCGGTCGCGGGGGCGGCAGGCTCGGCCGGAGCGGGAGTTTCCCCTTCCGGAGCCTTGCTGCAGCTGATGAGGCCGAAGCTGAAACTGAGGGCGATGGTAGCGATCGAGATGCGAATGATATTCATGTGGTTGTGGTTCCCTTTTGGTTGTAAAAATTCGGGATGGGACACGATTTTGCCATCATCCGCGGGATATGGCAAGCGATCCGTTTTTGTTTTTACAAATTCCTGAGCCC
>CAYLJC010000565.1:0-2430 GCA_964383345.1 uncultured Akkermansia sp.
GTAGCGCCACTCGCTCTCTTCGCGACGCTTCTCCCAGGCGGCCATGTGCCCGCGGGTCCACTCGCGATCGGTGATCACTTCGAGAAACCCGGGGAAATCGAAGTTCGCTTTCTCAAAGGCGTGGGCGACGTAGTTCCAGAACTCGACGATATCGGTCGGCGGTGTCGGCCAGAGAGTCAGCGGATCAAAACTGTCAACGGGCCAGCGGGGATGGAGGCGCACGAGATCCGAGTCGAAAATCTCGCGCTCGATTTCAAAACGCCGGTAGCGGCGCTCAATCTTGCCGAGGTACTCGTCCTCTTCACCGGTGAGGCCGCGACCGAGCTTGTCTTCGATCACCTCGGTGAGGGTTTTCTCCCCGACCTCGTTGGGGGCCTCCGGGAGATCGCCTTTGCGGGCGACCTTCTCCAGCATGGTCGCGTAGAGGGCGGCCCGGCCCGATTCGCTTTTCTCATCCGCCTCGCCGGTCCATTCGTTCCCCTGGAGCTGGATGCGGGTGCGGCAGGACCAATCCTCATCTTCAATGCGGCCCTGAATGAGGAGATGATTGCCGAAAATCTGCGTGACGGCCCCTTCGTCGTGAAGGCGCTGACCTTCGTTTTTTTCGTCTTGGGAAAATGAATTGAGAAAGTCGAGCGTCGCGCGATCTACGTTCATATAGGAAATGGATAAGGGAAAGGGAGGGTGAAAAGAACGGCAGATCAGAGGGGTGGCGACCTGGCCGGAGGGAGGGGAAATCGTGCCGGCCGGGAAGACGATCAGCCGGGAACGGGGGCCGGTAACTTGGCCCAGTCTTGGGCGGGCGTCAACCGTTGCGGAGCCATGGGTCGTTTCGAAGAGCAGGGAGAAGACGGAGGGGAAGACATTTTCCCGGCGGGAAAAGAAAAAGCCTCCCATGGTGCGTGCCAGAGGAGGCTTTTGCCGCGATGACGGGTTTTCGCCGGAGGTCGTCCCCCGCGATATCCCGGCCGTCCGGATGCGCGGGAGGGAATCAGAGGCGGCGGTAGTGCTGCAGCATCACCTGGTCGTTGAGCTTGAGGTGTGTTTCCACCTGCGAGAGAGCGACCGGCTCGGCCTCGAAATGATATTGCACGTAGTAGCCGTGCTTCTGCTTGGCATGGTTCGGGAAAGCAAACTCCTTGCGACCGAGGCGCTCGATCTTGTCGAGCTTGGCGCCGTTCGACTCCAGTTCTTTGGAGATTTTCCCCACCATTTCATCAATGCCTTCGTCCTGTCCCTGGAGTTTGAGGACGTAGATGCCTTCGTATTTGCGTTTCATGAGAGCTGTCGTTCGTATGCGATTCAACGATATTTTCCGGTTCGCGGTATGGTTTCAACTAAGCCCGCCGGTTGTATTGGTTCATGGCCGATGCCAAACCCGCGGAAAGCGCACAATTTACCCCATCTGCGGCAATCGCTAGAACTTTTTCCATTTCGCGCCATTCCTCGGGGGAAAAGCGGCCCAAAACGTGGTCGGTGAGGGGCTCATCCGGTGCCGCCGCCCCGATCCCGATGCGCAGGCGGGGGAATTCCTCGGTGCCGAGATACTCCAACAACGACCGGATCCCGTTGTGCCCTCCGGCCGAGCCGCTGGCGCGGAAACGGAGGCTGCCGGGAGGGAGGGAGACATCGTCATAGGCGATGAGAATCTGGTCGGGCCGGAGGTCGTGGGCGCGCATCAGACGGGCGACCGCGTTGCCACTCAAGTTCATGAAAGTGAGTGGTTTTGCCAGAATCAAACCCCGGCTCTCACGGGCGATTTTCGAGCGGAATTTGTGCTCCTTGGTCCACTTCAGGCCGCGCTCCGCCGCCAGCAGATCGACCAGTTCGAACCCGATGTTGTGGCGGGTTTTTTCATATTCCGGCCCCGGGTTGCCGAGCCCGACGACGAGGCGGATGCCGTCCGGCGGGGCGGGCTCGTCCGGATCGGTGCGCGAAAGAAATCGATCAAACAAATTCACGGGGCAAATAAGACGAGCCTTCGCGGATGTGCAACGCGCATCCCGGGTATGACATGCAAATCGGTGGCGAGGGCGGAACTTGTGGTTTAGCCTTGCCGCCCCCCGAAATTGATGAGTGAAATCGGACACATCGAAACCCAATTCCAGACCATCGCCACGCCGGAGAACCCGTTTGTCTTCCGCTGCGGCGCCAGCCTCGCCCATGCCGAACTCGCCTACGAGACCTACGGCGAGCTGAATGAAACCCGCTCCAATGCGATTCTGCTTTTCCACGCTTTTTCCGGGAGCCAACATGCCGCCGGCTACAATCCGGCGGTACAGGGCAACGCCTTCTGGACTCCGGAGTGTGAAAACGGCTGGTGGAATCTTTTTATCGGACCCGGCAAAGCCCTCGACACCGACCAGTATTTCATCATTTGCGCCAACTACCTCGGCGGCTGCTACGGATCGACCGGTCCGGCCAGCGTGG
>CAYLJC010000566.1:0-2429 GCA_964383345.1 uncultured Akkermansia sp.
CCTTTTCGTGGGCGAGGTATTCGCGCTGGTTCCAGACGACGCGGTCTTCCTCGACGAGGTCGGGCGCGGCGGCGGCGGACATAAGTTCGTTCATGTCGAAGAGCGAAGCCTGTCCGGTGGCGCGATCCTTTTGCGCGGCGCTCGAACCGGCGATGACCTGCCCGACGCGGGAGAACATCTCGTCACGGCGCTCCAGGGTGAAATCGAAGGCCCCGGCCTTGATGAGGTTCTCGAGGATCTTGCGGTTGACCGATTTGCTGTCGAGACGACCGGCAAAGTCCTCGAGGGAGGTGAAGACTCCGTTCGCCTCGCGCTCGCGCACGACGAGGGCCATGGCCGCTTCGCCGACATTCTTGATCGCGGCGAGGCCAAAGCGGATCGCTTTTTTGCCGGACTCCCGGGTCTCGGGGACAAATTTCAGCATGGAGCGGGTCACGTCGGGCGCGAGAATTTCGATGCCCATGCGCTGACATTCGGCGACGAAGGTGGAGATTTTTTCGGTGTTGTTGATCTCGTTGCTCAGCACCGCGGCCATGAACTCGACCGGATGGTTGGCCTTGAGGTAGGCGGTCTGGTAGCTGAGCAGACCGTAGGCGGCGGAGTGCGATTTGTTGAAGCCGTAACCGGCGAATTTCTCGAGCAAGTCGAAGATGTCGTTGGCCTGTTTTTCGGGGATGTTGTTGACCTCTTTGCAGCCCTTCACGAACTTGGAGCGCTGCTTGTCCATCTCCTCTTTCTTCTTTTTGCCCATGGCGCGGCGGAGCAGATCCGCCTCGCCGAGGGAGTAACCGGCGAGGAGGTTGGCGGCGCGCTGGACCTGCTCCTGGTAGATGAGAATGCCGTAGGTCTCCTCGCTCGCCTCTTCGAGGAGAGGATGGAGGTAGCGGACTTTCTTCTTCCCCTTTTTCCGGTCGATGAAGTCGGGGATGAGGTCCATCGGCCCCGGCCGGTAGAGGGCGATGAGAGCGATGATGTCCTCGATCCGGGTCACCTCGAACTGACGACAGAGGTTCATCATGCCGCCGGATTCCAACTGGAAGACGGCGGTCGTCTCCCCCCGGTTGAGCAGCGCGAAGGTGGCCTTGTCGTCGAATTTCTCGTTGTCGAGGACGTAGTCGGGGGTGTGCAGCCGAATGAGATCGACGGCGTCCTGGATCACGGTCAGGGTCTTGAGGCCGAGGAAATCCATTTTCAGCATCCCGAGATCGGTGAGAGGGCTCATCGCGAACTGGGTCACGACTTCGCCTTCTTTTCCGCGGATCAGGGGCACGTAGTTGGTCAATTCCTTGTCCCCGATGACGATGCCCGCCGCGTGGATGCCGGTGCCCCGGGTGAGGCCTTCGAGGAAAGTCGCGTAGCGCCAGAGCTCCCCGATGCTGGGATTGTTCTCGATCTCGTCGCGGAGCTCGGGGACTTTCTTTTTGGCATCGGCGAGGGTGATGTTGAGCTCCGTCGGGATCATCTTGGCGACGCGGTCCCCTTCGGAATAGCTCAGCCCCATGACCCGGCCGACGTCGCGGACGACACTTTTCGCCCCGAGGGTACCGAAGGTGACGATGTGGGAGACGGCCCGCTCGCCGTATTTGCGACGCACGTAGTCGATCACTTCGGGTCGCCGGGTCTGGCAAAAGTCGATGTCGATATCGGGTGGCGAGACCCGCTCGGGATTGAGGAATCGTTCGAAGATCAGCCCGAACCGCAACGGGCAAAGATCGGTGATGCCGAGGACGTAGGCGACGAGCGAACCCGCCGCCGAACCGCGGCCCGGCCCCACCGGGACACCGTTGTCCTTGGCCCATTTCACAAAATCCCAGGTGATGAGGAAGTAGGAGACAAACCCCATTTTTTCCATCACCCCGATCTCGTAGTCGAGGCGGGTGCGGAGTTCTTCGTCGCTCTCGGCCCGCTCTCCGTAACGCTGGGCGAGCCCCTCGAAGCAGACTTTGCGGAAGTAGGCCTCGCGCGGGCTGCCGTCGGGCGATTCGAATTGCGGATATTTTTCCGAACTGGTCGAGTCGAGATGGATCTCCACGTTGCACATTTCGGCGATGCGCAGGGTGTTGTCGCAGGCTTCCGGCAACTCCCTGAAGAGCTTGCGCATCTCGTTGGTGGTCTTGAAATAGACCTCCGGGGAGTATTTCATCCGGTTCTCGTCCATGAGGAGGGAGCCGGTCCCGATGCAGATCATGACGTCGTGGGCGTCGTGGTCGGCCTGGTTGAGAAAATGAACGTCGTTGGCGGCGACGAGGCCGAGCCCGAACTCTTTGCCGAACTCGCGCATCTGCCGGGTGCAGGTGGCCTGCTCGGTGAAACCGTGGTCGTGAACTTCGAGGAAAAAACGGTCTTCACCGAAAATATCGACAAACTCGCCGATGCTCTTGCGGGCGCCGTCGAGGTTTTCGTTCTGGATGAACTGATTGACCTCTCCG
>CAYLJC010000567.1:0-2421 GCA_964383345.1 uncultured Akkermansia sp.
ATCAGCCGCGTCGCGCCCATGATCGGGCTCTTCGGCACCGTCGTCGGCATGATCAAGGCCTTCGAGAGCATCGGCAGCGGCGTCCACAACATGGACCTCGCCCCCGGCGTCGCCCAGGCTCTCATCACGACCGCCGCCGGTCTCGTCGTCAGCATACCCTCGCTGATCTTTTATTCGATATTCCGCGGGAAAGTGCAAAAACTCATCGCCGAACTCGAGGCCGCCATGACCCACATCATGGCCCTGCTCGCCGCCCAATACAAACGCGCCAACTACCGGGCCTCGGCCCGCCGTGAGACGAGCGAATCCGAATAACCTTCCAGAGGCGGCGTCGACCGCTCCTTCTTCCATGAGATTCCGGGAAATCAACAGTCAGCAGGGTGCCGATCTCGAACTCGCCCCGATGATTGACGTCGTGTTTCTCCTCCTCATCTTCTTCATCGTCTCGTGGCAGTCGGCCCGCTTCGAACGGGACATGGACATCTCGGTGCCCTCCGCGGAAGTGGCGGAAAACAAAGACCGCCAGGCCGGCGAGATCATTATCAACGTCCGCAAGGACGGCACCGTCGTCCTCAACGGTCTCTCCGTGACCAACGCCGAACTCCTCGCCAAGCTGGAAGCGGTGTCCGAAGCGTATCCCGATCAGGCCGTGATCCTGCGGGGCTCGTCCGAAGCGAGTTTCCAGTCCATCATCAACGTCCTCGACGAAATCAAACGAGCCGGAATCTGGAACGTGGCCTTTGCCACGACCAAGCCCGAGCCATGAGCCTCCGCGCCAGTTCCTCGCCGCCTTTTCCGCCCATGTCTCTCATCGCCATTTTCTTCCCCCTCCCGGCAGCGCGCCCGCACCGCGCCCGCGCGATGGTGGTGGCGGCGCTCCTCGCTCTCGGCGTGGCTCCCGACATCCGCGCCCAGGCACCCGCCGCGCCGGTCCCCCAGGCACCCGCCGCTCCCGCGACCCCGCTCCCTCCCACCCAGGCGACCCCCGTCCCCGAAGACATCCTCTCCTACGCCGACCTGCTCTACAGTAAGAAGCAATTCGCCCTCGCCGCGCAGCAGTACCAGATTTTCATTCGCGAACAGCCCGACAGTCCCAATCTCCAGGCCGCCTGGTTCCGCCTCGGCGAATGCTATCTGGAAGTGGATCAACTCGAGGACGCCGTCACCACCTTCAACTACCTCATCAACACCTATCGTCGCGGGGTGTTCGTCGGTTCCGCCGCCTACCGGCTCGCCGTGCTGCGCTTCAATGGCAAGGACTACCGCAACGCCCTCGCCTACTTCAAAGTGGCCAAGGACGAACTCACCAATCCCGAGGCCGTTGTTCAGGCGCGCTTCTACCATGCCCGCTGCCTCCAGCTCACCGATCAGCCGAAAGAAGCCCTCGCCGAACTCGAAGCCGTCATGGCCACCGGCAAACCGGAGGAGAATCCCTTCTACGAACGCTGCCTTCTCGAGAGCGCCCGGCTTTTCTTCGAACTCGGTGACGCCGCCAAGTCGCTCGAACGATTTCAACAACTCGCCGAAAACGCCTCCACCCCCGAATTCAAAGAAGAGGCGATCGTGCGGGGCGGACTCATGGCGGCCGAGGCCGGACAATCCGATCTCAGCGAAAAACTGCTCAACCAGGCCCTCGACTTTCCCGAGACCAGCCCCTGGAAATCCCTCGCCCGGGTCGGCGCCATCTTCAACGCCTTCTCCCGCGGTGATTACGACAAGGTCATCGGCCTCTACGCCACCGGAGCCTACGACGCCCCCGACGAGTCACGCGCCAAGATGCTCCTCATCGTGGGTCATTCCTTCCGCATCAAAAACGATCTCGAGTCCGCTCTGCGCCTCTATTCTCTCGTCGAAGGCAAATACCCCGATCGCACCGAAGGCATCGAAGCCGGCTATCGCAAGCTCCAGATTCTTCATCAAGAGGGTGATCCGCTTCTCCCCGAGTTCGCCACCCGCTTCGCCGAACGACAGAGAAAAACCAATCCTGACAGCACCTTCATCGACATGGCTCACCTCATGGTGGCCGAATGGCATTTCAACCAGGCCGAGAACTCCGCCAGTGGTCCCGGATCCGAGTTCGCGATCAAGCACTACGCGGACGCCGCCGCCGCCTACCGGCTCGTCCGGGAAGAGAACATCGATGAGAAGTACCACGAAGCCCGTCTCTACAAACAAGGCTGGGCCGAGATCGAATCCGGGCAGGACTCCGAAGGCATCCTCACGCTTTCCCGTTTCATCCAGCGCCACCACGACAGCGCCCTCGCCTCCTCCGCCCTCGCCAAGCGCGCCCTCGCCTATCAGGCGCAGGAGGACCACCAGTACGCCCTCGGCGATTATCTAGATATCGCCAAGCGTCACCCCGACTCTCCCGAACTCGAATTTGCCTTGCAGCAGATCGCCCTCATCTACGCCCACCAGCGC
>CAYLJC010000568.1:0-2397 GCA_964383345.1 uncultured Akkermansia sp.
GAATGTAATCACGGTCGTAACTGCTCATCGGGGGATGGGGAGGGGGAAGCAGAGGGAATAACGCCCCGGATGCCTGTTTCGGCAAGAGCCGGCCTCACCGAGCGAGGAGGATAAATCGAGCGAGGCTTGCGAAAATCTGCAAAAGATGGTAATTAGGAGTTGAAAGTATCTAGGATTTATTGATGATTCATTCTTAGTTATGAACACTTGGGCTTATTTGATTCTCATCGTCGCGTTGTTGTTTCTGGCGGCGGTCATGCTCTACGCGAGATTCGCGACGCGCCCCAGAGAGAAATCCCTTCATCATGCCCCGGCGGAATGGATGTTCTCTTCGGAAGCGATTTCCGCGCACCGTCCCGCAGCGAACAAATTCGTCGGAACCGGAGAGCGGGAGGATCAAACCATCGCCCGTTCCGAGATCAAGATCGACCGGGTCGCCCCGTCTTCCGTTTCCCCGGACGACGCGGGAGAAGAATCGAAACGACGCGAGAGCGAATATTTTGACGAGTTGCAGGAAGCCGCCGCCGGTCTTGCCATGCTGATGCGCTCCTCTCCGGTGGGCCGCACCGAACCCGTTGTCTTCGCCCCGGCGGAAGGGGAGGAAGAGGCGGAAAGCGAGGTGGCGGAAAGCGAAGCGGAGGGGGCAGAATATGTTCCCGAAGAATCCCTCGCGGTCGCCGGGGCCCTCGATGAGCTCCCCGAGTCCGTCGGAGCGGAAAAAGAGAATGACCCGGAACCCGAAACCACCGTCGAACCTGTCTTTGAATCCGCCGTTGCAGCCGAAGCCATTCTCGCAACAGTCCCCTCGGTCGAGGCGGAAGTCCCGACCGGGAGCGAAGAGGGCGAATGCGAAGTCCGTCTCCCGGTCGAGGTGCAGGTGCTGACGACGCGGGAGATTCTCGGAGAGGAGGTCAGCGACAGGATGGACCGGATCGATGAAGGCCTCGACGCGCTGGAGTTGCTCGTCCGCGACATCGAGTCCAGTCTGCTGGCGCTCGATGCGACCGACCCCGTCGAAGGCGAAGGGGATCTCGACGCAGGCGCGACCGAATTTGTCCCGGCGGCCGCCTGATGATTCGCGGCCTGTTACGGGATTCGGGGAGTTCCCAGCCGGGGCATCCGGTGGCGCTTTACAATCACCGGCTCTGGTCCAAAGTAGCCGTCTTATGATGGGAGCGTTAGGAGCACTCTGGGGATTTTCGGGGGTCGTGGGTTTGCTGGTCTGTGCGATCTGCCGCCTCGCGCCCCGTGCGCACGAGGCGCTCAACACTCCGCTGACGGCGGGGCAGTGGGTCTTTCTGATCGGTTTCAGCGCGTTCATGCTCGTGGCCGAGGGATACCGCGGATTTCAAAAGAAATTTTCTCCGCGCACGGCGGCGCGGGTCAAGTACCTGCACGACCATCCGCGCGGACTCCACGTCCTCCTCGCACCATTTTTCTGCATGGGCTATTTCCACGCCAAACGGAAAACCCGGCTCACCGCGATCTGCCTGACCCTCGGGATTGTCCTGCTCGTCGTGCTGGTCGGTTACCTCCCGGCTCCGTGGCGCGGATTGGTCGATTTCGGAGTGGTGCTGGGCCTTTCCTACGGGATTCTCTCGTTCGCGGTCTCCACGGCGCAGGCTTTCCTCGGGAAAAACTTCCGCCATTCCCCCGAGGTGCCGTGAGGAAACCACGGCGGACGTCCCGATCTGCTCAGGCCCTTTCGGTCCAGACGTAGCAACTGCCGTCGGAGTAAAGTTCCTTGTAGGTGATCGTGAGGACGCGGTGGCAACGGCGTCTTCCGTTGGAGTCGTAGGTGTAGTGCGGAACGCGCTTTTTGCTCACAATGACGGTTTTGAGCAGGTAGGGATGCTCGCGCACCACTTCGCCACAACAGGGCGCGGCGTTGTAGCGGCGTCGGTCCTCGTAGTGGCGGTAGGGGAGCAACTGATTGTAGCGCGGTGTCTGGAACTTGCTGTCGGCACAACCGCGTGTGCCGTGATAGGAGGGGTAGCCCGTCCCTCCGGCTTCGGCGACGGGTGCGAGACCGGCGGAGGCGAGCAGTGACATGGCGATTACGGGCAGGTATTTTGTCATGGTTCTGTGTGTGTGTTCCAATGATTGTAGAAGATTTTGAAAATCTGTCGAGAATCTTCTCTGTCTCTCAGGTGGAGCGCAGAATTTTCGCGCTGTTCCCTGGGATTCCCCGGCCCGTTCAGCGGGCACCGGCACCGGAGAGGATCCCGGCGATGGCTTCGAAGAGTTCGCGTTTCAAGTCCGGACTGTAGCCGGTGTGAACCCAGGCGATTTTTCCGGCGGGATCGATGACGACGGTGTGGGGGATGCCCTCGACCTGGTAGGCGCGGCTCACTTTCATGTTGAAATCGAGGGCGACGGGTTTGCTGTCCCATTTCC
>CAYLJC010000569.1:0-2391 GCA_964383345.1 uncultured Akkermansia sp.
GTGCTCTTCGACGAAGTGGAAAAGGCCCACCCCGACGTCATGAACCTGCTCCTCCAGATCCTCGAAGAGGGCATGATCACTGACAGCCTCGGACGCAAGATCGATTTCCGCAACACCATCATCATCCTCACCACCAACGTGGGGGCCGACGTCATCAAACGCCAGGTCAGCCTCGGATTCGGCGCCATGGGCGGCGGAGACGAGAACTACGAGAACATGCGCGACAAGATTCTGGATCGGGCCAAAGAAGCCTTCAAGCCCGAGTTCCTCAACCGCCTCGACGAAAAAATCGTCTTCCACGTCCTCGACCGCGAGAACCTCATCCGCATCGTGGATCTGGAGATCGACACCGTGGTGGGTCGCCTCGCCGACAAAAACATCCACCTCAAGCTCGACAAGAAAGCCAAGGAATTCCTCATCGAACAGGGCTACGATCCGACCTACGGGGCGCGTCCGATGCGCCGGGCGGTCGAGCGCCACATCGAGGATCCCCTTGCCGAGCACCTTCTCCGCGGGGAAGTCGCGCCGGGACACACCGTCAAGATCACCCACAAGAAGGATGAAAAATTCCTCAGCTTCCGCCCGGTCGCGGGAGACGACGGGGAAACCGATGATGCCGTCGAGCCGGCCAACACCGCCGAAGGCTGAGTCCGGGTCCCTTCAAAAGACACGGACAGGTGTGGTTGCGCCGGAACGGGGCTCTCAGCTCCGTCGATGGTGCGGTGCGCGGCTGGCCGGGGCTTACCAAGCGACCCGCCTTGCTCCTTTGGGGCCGGAGGTCGCGATGGGCGGAAGTCTCAAGGAACGGGGCTTCAGAAATCGCCGAAAAGCCTCCGGTTTTTCCAGACATACCCCCAGCCGGACAGCAGCGTGAGGATGAGGCTGACCCAGATGAGGAGAACCCCGAGCCCCGCCGGACCGAGCGGAGGGAGGTCAAAAACCGGATTGAGCCACCGGAAGAGCGGTTCCCGCGCCGCGATGATGAGGAGGAAATAAATCACCGTGATGATCTGAAAGGTTGTTTTGTATTTCCCGAGACTGTCCGCCGCGAGGACCACACCCTCCGCCGTGGCGAGAAGCCGCAGTCCGGTCACGAGGAACTCCCGCGAGAGGATCACGATAACGATCCAGGCGGGGATGAAGTTGAGGCACGCGAGGAGGACAAATCCCGCGCACATCAGGATCTTGTCCACGAGCGGGTCCATCAACTTGCCGAAGTTCGTGATGAGCGAGTATTTGCGGGCGAGGTATCCGTCGAGGAAATCGGTGAACGCCGCGACCGAAAACACCAGCAGGGCGGCCGTTCCGCCGTAGGGCAGCCCCTCGATGGAGAGCAGGGCCACAAACACAAACGTCAGGACGAGGCGGGCTACGGTGAGTTGATTCGGCAGGTTCATGCGGCAGGCACCGCGACCATAGCGTGACGAATTGACCGGGGCAAACGGATCAAGGAGTAATTTCTGTTTGAAAAATGCGGCGCGTCCGCGATTCCTTCAGAATTTCACCCCCAGGACCCACGCGGGACTCTTCCCGCACGGGTAGGACTTCAGGGGCGTCAGGGTTCCATTGTCAGGATCGCGGCGGTAGACGATGAGCGAGTCCGACCCCTGCCCCGCGGAGACGATGTAATCTTCCCCACCCGGGATCAGGGCAAAGGAGCGCGGTGTTTTCTCCGTCGGAGTCTGCCCCCGCGAAGTCAGTTTTCCGGTCGCGGGAGCGATTGAAAACACCGCGAGACTGTCGTGTCCGCGATTCGAGGCGTAGAGGAAACGCCCATCCGCACTCACATGGATGTCCGCGCAACTGCCTTTGGACTTGTCCCATGCCGGCGGGGTTGTCGAAAGGGTCTCCCGCCGCTTCAGCGTGCCCGTGGCCGGATCGTACTCGCAGCGGGTCACGCTCTGGCCCTGCTCGTTGACGAGATAGACCCAGCGACCCCCGGGATGAAAAACCATGTGCCGGGGGCCTGCTCCCGCCTCCCCGCCGAGGTGCGGCGGATCATTCGGAACGAGCTTTCCCGTCGTCGCGTCGAACTTCAATTGCTCCACCTTGTTCAGCCCTCCGACGTGCGGAACAAAGGCAAAACGGTTTGTGGCATCGGTCATGACGGAGTGCGCCTTTTTCCCGGTGACGAGGGACGAAACCGGTTCCCCGGTGACGATGCCGTCGGTGATGCGGCTCGCGCTGACGACCCCCTCGCCGTAGGACGCCGAGAGCAGCCAGCCACCCGTTTTGTCGAGGTGGACGTAGGTCGAGTTGCTCCCCGCAGGCGTCAAGACCGCTTCGGAAAGAGCGCCCGTCGCGGGATCGACCCGGATCGAGGCGAATTGCTTCGTTGATCGCACCGATGCGTAGAGACGGGTGTGATCCGGGCGTATCGCGAGGCTGCCG
>CAYLJC010000570.1:0-2389 GCA_964383345.1 uncultured Akkermansia sp.
GCCCTTGGCTTCCTCGGCCTCGCCGATCTGTCCGTCCTGCACGTACATCTGCGAAAGGGCGGTCCAGGCGAGGAGATCGTTCGGCTGCAACGTGGTGGCCTGGAGCCCCGCCCCGATCGCCTCTTTGAGACGCCCCGTTTTCATCAGGGCCATGGCGAGGGCGTGCCAGCCGTCGAAGAAAGCGGGATCGAGTGCCACGCAGCGGCGGTATTTCTCCACCGCCGCTTCCAAATCGCCGACAGCGAGATCGCCGTTGGCCTCATCGAAAAGATCCTGCAGTTCCTCGCTCACTGGAGAGGGGTGGGGGCATCGGCGCGTTGCGAGCCGGATTCGAGACGCCGTTGGTTGAACCACGAGGTGAAGAGGGTGCGATCCAACTGGTTTTCCACCGCCGCGGCGAGGGAATTCTTTTTCGAATCCGCTTCTTCGTCTTTGTAGATCTCGATGGTATCGACGTAAACGAGGAGACGCCCGAGTCCGCCGGGGCGCTCCATCACCGCGGAGATTTCCTTTTCAGCCAAGCCGGACACCGCCTCGACAATGAGACCGGCGTCGTCACGGCCCGCCGGGGGTTCGTTTTCGGAGAAATCGGGGAGGGTTTCGGTTTTCAGACCGAGGGTCTTGGCGGCTTCTTCGAAAGGTGTTCCGGACTGGATCGCTTCGTTCAGTTTGGCGAGGGCGGCGCTGGCGGCGTCGTTGACGGCACGGTCGGATTTCCTCGCGGTGAGGACTTCGCGGATCGCCGGGGTGGCCTCTTCGAGAGTCAACGGAACCGGCTCCACCGAGGTGTTGTAGTGAAAGACGTAGTAGGCACCGCCTTCGATCTGGAGGGGCACGGTCACGGCGTCGATCTGCTGGGCGGGACTGAAGAGGGCTTCCAGAACGGCGTCTTCTTTCTCCAGCATCGCAACCGGCTCGGCGGGGGAGAACGGCTCCAGCTTGCCCTGTTCCATGGTGAACTCCGCCTTCTCGCCGACGTACTGTGCGGCCACCTTGGCGAAATCGCCGGCACCTTCCGCGAGGTCGGCGTAGGCGCGGTTGACGGCGTTGGCAAAAGTGAGGTTGGCCTTGGCCTTTTCCTCGTTGGTGGCGTCTTCGGCCACCGGTTTGGGAATGAACTTCACGTAGTCGAAACCGCGTTTTGCTTCCGATTTGAGTCCTTCCTGGTTTTCCTCGTAATAGGTTTTGACTTCCTCGTCGGTGATCTCAATATCCTTGGTGAATTCCGAGCGGTCGAAGTAGACCAGCGAGGCGGAGTAGTGCTGGTTCGATTTCGTGTAGAGACGGGACACCTCGCTCGGAACCGCCTCGAGCCCGACCCCGATGAGGCTGCGCAGCTTCTGAAAAGAGAGATAATCCTTCACCAGTTGGGCGAGATCCCCGTCGGTGAAGCCGTTCGGGCCGAGGACGTTGTTCTGCACGTAGGTCGCGTTGATCCAGGGCTGCTGGAAAATGGGGAGCTGGGGGATGGCTTCCTTGATCTGGGTGGCGGTCGGCTGGATTCCCATTTTCTCGGCTTCTTTGCGGAGAATGATCAGGCTCATGATGAAGTCGGTGGGGTCGCGGTCCCGGCGGTTTTCACCGAACAGGACCATGGCGAAGTCGTACATCCCGAGTTCCAGGGCGACGTCGAAGTGGCTCGCCAGTTTCCGGGCTTCTTTTTGCCGGTAGCAACGGTCGTAGACTCTGACGACGCAGTCCTGTTTCCCCACGGTGCCCCGCACGAAATCAAAGTCAGAGTATAGGAAGGCGAACGAGACCACGATCAGGACGGTGACGACGATCAGGGTGCCTTTTTGGATGTGGCGGATTTGGGTCAGCATGGAGAGTTCTACTCGGGTTGTCCGTCAAAATCAGGAATTTGCGGCGGGGACCGCGAAGGTAGAGAGGAACCGCGCTCACTTCAACCGCTTTTTAGCCCGCTGACCCCCATCCAAAAAGTGGGGTCGTCAACGCTGGCAAGAACGAGCGACGTCGCCGGACCGCCGGAACACCCGATGCCGTTGATCCCCTCTGCTTTCCCGCGCATACGCCATTCGGGAAATGACTTTCGCCCTTGCCCGGGAAGGACGCAACTGCCACCCTCGCGGCATGAACCTCAGACCACACCTCCGGGCCGTATGGCTGCTCACCCTGATCCTGGTTTTCCCCGCGCTGTCCCGGGCCGCGGAAGCAAAAGAATCCGTCCTGCGCGCCGGTGCCGCCACCAGTGTCATCACCCCGCCCCTCGGCGAGTCCATCGTGGGAGGTTTCGCCCCTTATCCCGCCGAACACATCCACGACGAACTGCACGCCCGCTGTCTCGTCCTCGATGACGGGAACACAAAAATCGCCCTGGTGGTCTGCGACCTCCTCGGTCTCCATCGCAGTGTCGCCCTCGAGGCCAAAC
>CAYLJC010000571.1:0-2384 GCA_964383345.1 uncultured Akkermansia sp.
GAGTCGATGGGGTATATGGAGATCATCAGCTTGTGCGGCAAGTACACCGTCGCGCGGCTGTTGGAGCGCGCGGATTTTGCGGCGCGATTCAAGGACGGCATTCCGATTTCCGTCCATGAGCTTCTCTACCCGCTGGCGCAGGGTTACGACTCAGTAGCTCTCGAATGCGACGTCGAGCTAGGCGGCTCAGACCAGAAGTTCAATCTTCTCGTCGGCAGGGAGTTGCAACGCGACTACGGTCAGACGCCGCAGATCGCCGCGACGACGCCGCTCCTCGAGGGCCTAGACGGCGTCGAGAAGATGTCGAAGTCGAAGAACAACTACATCGGCATCACCGAGGCGCCGGAAGTGATGTACCGCAAGGTCATGCAGATTTCGGACGAGCTGATGTGGCGCTACTACGAGCTGCTGACCGACCTCTCACTGCAGCAGATCGCCGAAAAGAAACAGCGGGTGGCCTCCGGCGCGGGGCATCCCATGGACGCGAAGCATGAGCTGGCGTACATGATCGTCGCCGGCTTCCATTCCGAAGCGGACGCCGATCAGGGCGCCGCTACGTTCAAGAAGGTCGTGCAGCAAGGCGAAGTTCCGGAGGATATGCCGGAGTTCAAGTTGCCGGATGAGGCACGTGAAGGAACTGCGGTGCGCATCGACAAAGTGCTGCGGGCGGTTGGGCTGGCGAAATCGGGCGGGGAAGCGAACCGCAAGCTCAAGGAAGGCGCGGTCGACGTGAACGGCGAGCGGGTTCGAGAGATGGCGTATCAGGTTACCGACGGCGTCGATGCCCTTGTCATCCGAATGGGCAAGAAGTGGGCGCGAGTGCGCCTTTAACAGTTACAACGTGAGGGGGTTCCTGGCGAAGATGAACTCTTCGACGGGCTGGCCTCCGATGATGTGTTCCTGCAGGATGCGCTCGACGACCTCGGGCGTGACGTTGCGATACCAGGTGCCATCGGGATAAACCACCGCTACCGGACCTTGCTCACAGATACGCAGACACCCGACTTTCGAGCGATAGAGACTGCCGTCGCCCACGGCCAGGCCGAGCTCGGCGATGCGTTTTTTTAGGTATGCCCAAGAGGCGGTAGTTGCCTCGGGCGGCGCGCATTTGGGCTTAACTTCTTCGACGCAGAGAAAGATGTGTCGGTCGTACCGACCCTGTGTTGGGAGTTCCATGGCTCCTAGAACGTTGCGATGGGGTTGATCGGCGAACCCGTTCCGCCTTCCACGGCCAGGGGAGCGGCGGTAAGCAGGAATTCCCAGCGATTCTGACGGGCGGCTTCCTCAGCCAGGGCTTCTAAGTCCATGTTGTCGAAGATCGGCGTCCCCATGGCCACGAGGAAAAGCAGGTGGACCGGCTGAACGAAGCCTTCCACGCCGGAAGGCAGCAGGTCGGCCGAGTCGTCGCTGCCGATGATGGCGATGTCGCGATCATGGAACCACTTGACGCACGAGGCGGAGAGACCGGAGGAAGCTCCCGTGGTGTCCCATGCGCCCTTCTCGGCGCGGGCCTTCCAGCGGCCGGTGCGGATGAAGACGATATCGCCGGATTCCACTTTGAAGCCGGCTTGCTTCTCCCAGGCCGTTAGGTCTTCGGGGTAGATGGCGGTGCCGGGCTCGAGGTAATCGACGCCCTTGAGCCGGGGGATGTCCATCAGAATGCCCTTAGTAAAGATGCCGTTCTTGAGGTTGGTGATGGCCAGCTTGGGGGCCGGCCCGCTCTCGGCCTTATGCTGCGGGTAACCGTTGTAGGTCTTGCCGTTGTAGGACATGTGCGTCAAGGCGTCCATGTGCGTGTGGGCGTGCCCGTGGTAGGAGACGCCGTAGCGATCGCCGACGAAGAACGAGCTGCCGTCGCCGCCCATCTCCATGACGGAGTGCTCGAAGGGCTCGGGGTTATCGGGGCCGGCTTCTTCGAGGAGATTGTGCGAGAGGGAGACGGAGATCCCGGCGCGGACCAGTCCCGCGGCCTGCTTTCGTTTCTCCGGGGTGATCAAATTGATCGTGCCCAGTTCGTCGTTCTCGCCCCACCTGCCCCAGTTGGAGAGTTCCTCCATCCAGGCCTTGACCTTTGCTGCGTCGACGGTCTCGGCGGACCCGCCGGGGGAAGAGCAGGAGATAGCGACCAGAACGATGGCGGCGAGGCTAGAGAAAACGAAGCGATTCATGGCGCACCTATGATACGGGACCGAGCTCGCGCCTTGCAGGCGGGCTGGCGGGAGGTACTGACGGGAAGAGGAAGAAGAGGAAAAAGAAAAAGGCCGATGGCCGTTAAACCCGAGAGTCGAGGGGAGGATAGAGCTCAGCGGGACAACACGGCCATCGACCAGATCGTGGCTCCAGTTCGTCAAATTCGGCCCCTTGGGGCCTAGCCGAAGCTGGCA
>CAYLJC010000572.1:0-2376 GCA_964383345.1 uncultured Akkermansia sp.
CTCGGAGCAGGGCAGTTCCCCGTCCTTGGTGATGATGACGATCTCGGCGGTGGCGGCGGCGACGGTGCCGTTGCCTTCGGCGACGACCACCGCGCGCGAGTCGCGGGCAACCTTGCCCTCCATCCCGGTACCGACATAGGGAGACTCGGAAACAAGCAGCGGCACGCCCTGGCGCTGCATGTTCGACCCCATCAGTGCCCGGTTGGCGTCATCGTGTTCGAGGAAGGGAATCAGCGAGGCGGCCACGGAGACGAGTTGCTTCGGCGAGACGTCCATGTAGGTCGCCTCGGGTGGATCCACTTCGATGAATTCGCCGAGATGGCGAACCGTGATTTTTTCGGTGAGGAAATTGCCCTTGTCGTCGATCGGGTTGTTGGCCTGGGCAATGAGGTAACTTTCCTCCTGATCCGCCGTGAGGTAGTCGATCTTTTTGGAAACCTTGCCTTTGACGATGCGGCGGTAGGGAGTCTCGATAAAACCGAACTCGTTGATCCGGGCATAGCAGCTCATCGAGTTGATCAGGCCGATGTTGGGGCCTTCCGGGGTCTCGATCGGACAGATCCGACCGTAGTGGGACGGGTGAACGTCGCGCACTTCGAATCCCGCGCGGTCGCGGTTGAGTCCGCCCGGTCCGAGAGCGGAGAGACGGCGCTTGTGGGTCAGTTCCGAAAGCGGGTTGATCTGATCCATGAACTGGCTCAACTGGGAGCGACCGAAGAAGTCGCGCACCACTGCGGCGAGAGCCTTGGGATTGACCAGCTTCGACGGGGTCATCCCGTCGAGATTGATGTCAAAAAGGGTCATGCGCTCTTTCACGAGACGCTCGGTGCGGGCCAGACCGACGCGGCACTGGTTGGCGAGCAGTTCGCCCACCGCGCGGATGCGGCGGCTCCCGAGGTGGTCGATGTCGTCGAGGACCCCTTCCCCGCGGCGGAGGCCGAAGAGATAATCCATCGAGACGAGGAAGTCGTCGGCGGTGATGATTCGTTCGTTGTCATCGACATCGAGACCGAGCTTCTGGTTGATCTTGTAGCGTCCCACCCGGGTCAGGTCATATTTTTTGGGATCGAAGAAAAGGCGTTTGAGCAGCGCACGGGCGTTCGCCACGGTCGGCGGATCGCCAGGACGGAGCCGACGGTAGATGTCCTTGAGCGCCTCCTCTTCGTTGCTGGCGGGGTCCTTGCGGAGCGATTTGATGAGCAGGTCGTCGTGCGACGCGGTGATCACCGGAACGGACTTCACCCCGAGGGCGTGGAGTTGGGTGATCGTCGCGAGGGTGAGCGGTTCGTAGGCCTTGGCCACGACCATGTCGCCGTCGAGAACATCGTTGAAGATGACCTTGTTGGTGAGCTCGGCCTCGTCCATCGAGGGATCGATCTTGAGTTTTTCAAAATCGTAGAACTGCTGGATGATGTCCTCGTCGGTGGGATAACCGATCGCGCGGAGGAAAGTCGTCGCGAGAAACTTGCGGCGGCGGCGGCGGCGGTCGAGATAGACGTAGAGGAGATCGTTCGTGTCGAACTGAACCTCCATCCAGGTGCCGCGGTCGGGGATGATGCGGAAACCGAAGAGGGTTTTGCCATTGAGGTGGAGGTTCGTCTCAAAGCAAACCCCCGGCGAGCGGTGCAACTGGCTCACGATGACTCGCTCGGCACCGTTGATGACAAAAGTGCCGCGGCGGGTCATCATCGGCAACTCGCCCATATAGACCCGCTCCTCCTTGGTCCCCGACTCATCGGTCAGGGCGAAGGTGACGTAGAGCGGAGCGCTGAAGGTCTCCCCGTCGCGGAGCGCCTCGAGAGCGGTCAGCTTGGGTTCGCCCACCTCGTAGCGGGAAAAGTTCAGGGTGAACTTCTCGTCGTAGCTCTGGATGGGGAAAACCTCTTGAAACACGGACTGCAGACCGGTGGAAACGCGGTTCTCCGGGGCGACATCCTGCTGCAGGAACTCCTTGTAGGAGTCGAGTTGCACTTCGATCAGGTTGGGCGTTTCTATCGCCTCCTCAATTTTGCCAAAGTACAAACGTTCGAGTTTTTTGGGTCGGGCTGACATATAAGGGCGATATGGGCGTTGATAGGTTGGTCTGGAAGTCGTCTCCTCGAGTTGCCGGCGACAAATCCACGGCACAACCCGACGGCTGTACGCGCACCTCCGCCGGGGTCCGGGAACCGGTCGTCAAACGAAAAGACGACGAAGTCCGGATGCTCGATACAACATCCGGAATTCGGCGTCACTTCACATGTTTGCCAGGACAAGAATCCACTTTCTCTTGATTGTCTACGATTGACGTAAGAATTTTCTTAAGGAAATGGGAAAAGTAGCCCCGGCCCGCGAACGGGCCGGGACACGAAAAAGGTCGACTTATTTGAGGTCGAT
>CAYLJC010000573.1:0-2368 GCA_964383345.1 uncultured Akkermansia sp.
CCCTGCTCCCCATGTTGGCAGGGGTCCCCAAAAGCAAAGCCCGCGCCCAAGCTCGCGAACTGCTCGACTCCCTCGATGTCGGTCACCGCGCCGCCGCCCAACCCAACGAGCTGTCAGGCGGCGAGCAACAGCGCGTCGCCATCGCCCGTGGACTGATCAACCGTCCTCCGGTGATCCTTGCCGACGAGCCGACGGCACCGCTGGACTCCGAGCGCGCTCTCGCTGTGGTCCGCATCCTCAACGAGATGGCGGAGAAGTTCCAAGCTGCCGTGATCGTCGTGACGCATGATGAAAAAATCATTCCCACCTTCAAGCGCATCTACCACATCCGCGACGGCGTGACCCACGAGGAGCCGGGCGAAGGAAGACGAGAGTGAGGCAGCGTCGCTCGCGCAGGGAACCCGGTGGTAAGTCGCAGGCAGAGAAAGACTCTCGACCTCAGTCGACCGTGATCGAATTCCCTGAAGCCCAGCCTTATTCCGGCACGGGCCGGTAGGCGGCTTTGTGCATGTCGTCGACGGATTTCAGCGGACGCGGCGGGTCGAGGTGTCGGCTGAGAAAGTGGTAGATCTTGAGCCGGATCTCCTTGCCGATCTTGGTATCCATGCGGTCGAACATGTGGCCGCCCTCGACGTCTTCGTAGATCTCGTATTCGAATTTCTTTTTCGCCTCCTCGAGGGCGCGGACCAGGTATTTCACTTCGAAGGAGCTCACGTCGTCGTCGTTCGTGTTGGCGTGGATGAGGAGGGGAATTTTGAGCTTCTCAGCATTCCAGGCGGGGGAGCGCCGCTGGTATTCGGCGATATCCTCGTGCATCGACTTCCCGATGTGGTAGTCGGGCCGGAAGTTCCGCCCGTAGTCGTCCTGGTAGCCCGTCCTCAGAATGAGGTCGCTCACGGGCACCCCGGCGAAGCAGACCTGGTAGGCGTCGGGGTAGTGGAAGGCATTCATCAAGGCGATGAGCCCGCCGTGGCTCCATCCTGCGAGTCCCACCTTGGCGGCATCGACGATCTCGTAGTTGGCTGCTAGGAATTCGCTTTTCAGCCCCTCGGCTCCCTTCCCGCCGAAGGCCCGGGGTCGGTGGGGGTTCGGCTGGTGGTCCAGCCGTTGCCGGGTTCGTCGCGCTCTTCCTGGGACTCCGTGCGCTCGAAATCGTCTTCGAAAATTAGTTCGCCGAACCTCTCGCCCGGTTCGGCGAGGGCGAGAACCGGCAAGAGAGCAAGTAGAGGGAGCGGGAACTTCATTTCACTCCGAGCTCCTTTTCCCACCAATCCAGATATTCCTTGTCGGATACATCGCCGGAAAGTCCGCGCTTTTTCATGCGCCTGTCATAGGAATCCCATTTCTCTTCCATGACCATTTTCAGATCGACGGTGAGGCTTTCGTCGACAGCGCCTTGGTCATTGGTTTCGGCTATCCATCCGTCGAGCGTTTTGCCGAGTTTCGCCAGGGTTTCGGCGTGAGCGGGATCTTCGGCAAGGTTGTTCATCTCCCACGGGTCGGCGTCGAGATCGTAGAGTTCTTCCTTCGGTTTCGTTTCCGCCATGAAAGGGGAGTCCCATTTTCCTTCTTCGTGGAGAACACGCATCAACGTGTCGACCGGATACGAACCCCGCTTGTAGCCGCTGTGCTGCATGTAGGGGATCTCGGGATGGTAGTTCCGGATGTATTTGAAATTCTGCGTCCGGACCGCCCGGATCCGGTCGGGCGCGTCGCCGCAACGGTCGCGGGCGGCGAAGATCTCGTCGTGACCTTCGAACCCGGGGTCGAACAAGTTTTCGCCGACAAGGTTTCCGGGAATGGGCGCTCCGACGGCGGCGAGGGTGGTCGGCATCATATCGATCAGCGAAACGAGACGGTCGTCGACTTTTCCGGCCTCGATCTTTCCGGGCCAGCGGGCGATCAGGGGAACCCGGATCCCGCCGTCGTAGAGCCACTGTTTGCCGCGGACATGGGGCCGCCCGTGATCGCCGAAGAAAAGGACGAGGGTATTTTCCGTGAGACCTTCGGCATCGAGCCGGTCGAGGATTTCTCCCACCTTTTCATCCAACACCTCGATGCTGGCGAGATAGTTCGCCCAGTCGGCGGTGGTGACCGGATGCTCTGGGTAGTACGGTGGAATGGGCGCGTCCGGATATTGTTTCCTCGACTTCACGAATTCCCGGTGCGGTTCTTTGATCTGGATCTGGGCGAAGAACGGCTGGCCTTCGCTCCGTTGGGTCCAGTCGGTGCCGTCGAAGAATTCCTTCGATTGGTAGGTCCAGTTGAAGTGCGACTTGGCGGGGCGTTTCAGCTCTTCGGTAGTGCCTTTTCCATTGCTCGCGAAATATCCCGCTTTCTGCGATTCGTCAGTGACGGTCGTGGCGAA
>CAYLJC010000574.1:0-839 GCA_964383345.1 uncultured Akkermansia sp.
TCGTCGCCGGAATGGAAGAAGTGGCCGGTCCCCTCCCCTCGCGCGAAAACCTGCCCGCACTCGACATCCGCGTCACCGAAACCATCGCCACGGACCGCTACACCCGCCAAACCATCACTTTCGCCTCCGAAGCCGGCGACCGCACCCCGGCCTTTCTTTATCTGCCCAAAGATCTCGCCGCCGGGGAAAAACGTCCCGGCATCCTCGCCCTGCATCCCACCGGAGCGCTCGGGAAAAAAATCGTCGACGGACAGAGCAAACGAGCCAACCGGGGCTATGCCCGCGAACTCGCGGAACGCGGGTATGTGGTCATCGCGCCGGATTACCCCTCTTTCGGCGACATCGCCGACTACGATTTTGCGTCGGACCGCTACGAATCGGGTGCGATGAAGGCAATCTGGAACCACATGCGCTGTGTCGACCTCCTCGTGGCCCGCCCGGAAGTCGATCCCGAAAAAATCGCGGTGATCGGTCATTCCCTCGGCGGACACAATGCCATCTTTGTGGCGCTCTTCGACGAACGGATCCAAGTGGTCGTGTCGAGCTGCGGCTGGACTCCGCTGCACGATTATTACGGCGGCGATCTCAAGGGCTGGACGAGCGAGCGCTACTTTCCCGCGATCCGCGATCGCTACGCACTCGATCCTGACAAAGTTCCTTTTGACTTTTACGAGTTGGTCGCCGCACTCGCCCCGGCGGCCTTTTTTTCCAACTCCCCGCTCCACGACAGCAACTTCGACTGGCGCGGAGTGGAAAAGGCCGCCCCGAAAATCCGCCGCATCTACGAACTCCACGGCGTGCCCGAAAAGATGCGAATCGCCTACCCGAACGACAAGCAC
>CAYLJC010000574.1:849-2358 GCA_964383345.1 uncultured Akkermansia sp.
CTTCCCCGAAGCGGTCCGCGAGGAATCCTACGAATTCCTGAAACACTGGCTGGAAGGGACCTCGCAATGAGTCCCTCTCTTGCGCCGGATCACTCCTCCCCTCACGGGAGACGCGCCCACACGGCGGGAAGTTCGTTCTCGATGAGATGGCGACTCGTGCCGGGGAGGCCCTCGCGGGTCATCGGGACCACGACGGTGTCCTCAAGATCAAAACGACCGGTCACGCGTCCGTATTTGTAGTCGTGGTCGAGACCGCCACCGGCGTTGCGGTGCTCCGCCGGAGTCGAGGGGGAAACAGTGGAGAGGAAAAAGAAATCGCGATCCGTCATCCGCCGTCCCCCCGCCGGAACCCGCAGCCCCGCCGAGGCGAGCTCGCGAAAGAGTTGGCGTGCGGTCCACTCGGCGGGATCGATGTAAACCCGTTTTTCCGCGATGTAGGGGGCAAAGGCAGGGTCGCGCCGAAGCTCGGAAAAAGCGGTCTCGATCTCCTCCAGGACGAGCGGGAAATGAGTACACCCCAACATGATGGTCGCGAGCGGTTGCACCGGCGCGGTAGTGAATTCCGCCGTCTCGCGGTGGGCTTCGACAAGGGCCCGCACATCCTCTTTGACCTGCTCGGAGGCGCTTGTCTCGATCCCCGGATCCCCTTCGATGATCGCGGCGAGGTCGGGGCTGCCGAACTGGGTGATGCTGGCGATGCCGCGCCCGGCGCGTCCGAAAGTGCTTTGGATGGTGCGCGGATAGACCTCGCTGGCACAAGTCCCCACCGTCGCCATCACCCCGATGGCCCCGTCGGGATCGGTCTCCGTCGAAAGCAGACCGCGGGCCCCGGCCTCGACCACCCCGACCACGATCACCGGCACGCCGAGCTTTTTCACAAGCGCCTTGATGTTCTCCAATCCGTACGCCGTCGCGGTGTTGCAGGCGATGACGATGGCTTTCACGGGCGGTTTGTCGTAGCGGACCATCTCGCCCTCGTGGTAGCGTTTCCCGAGGAGAAAAACCGTGTCTTTGAGGATGAGTTCGCGGAGATACTCCACCTTCCCCACATTGGCATAATTTCCGTAGGGCATGTTGGCCTGGTCGCCGAGGTAGACAAAGCGCTCCTCCGCGAAGTCGGGCCGTCCGTCCGCCCCGGGCTTGAGATTGTCGTTGTGAAAAACATCGAGCGTGAGGATGGCCTCGAGCACCGTCAAGCCTCCGACCCCGGAATCAAAAACCCCGATGGGCAGGGACGAAAGATCCCCCTCGTAGACCGTGCGGTCGAAAGAAAACGCGGCCTTCCCACCGGGATGCTCCTCCAGATGAGCCACCATCCCCGCAGCGGGATCGGCGGCGAAAAGGGAACCCGCCGGACCAGCGAGAACCGCCAGGGTGAGCAAAAAAGAACGCATGGGAAAAGTCATCCCGTCAAGATGGACCCCCGCCCGGAAATGACAAGAACGCGGTGGCGGGAGGGCACATACGCGTAAACCTAAATTTCGCAACTTGTTGACTGAAAGCGGACTA
>CAYLJC010000575.1:0-2356 GCA_964383345.1 uncultured Akkermansia sp.
GTTGGTAATGTTGTATTTACCGACGCGGGGTGGAGCAGTTCGGTAGCTCGCCGGGCTCATAACCCGGAGGTCAGAGGTTCAAATCCTCTCCCCGCCACGAAGGCCAAAAAGACGGAAGCGAAAGCTTCCGTCTTTTTGCATTCCCAGGCACCTGAACCTGACGTCAAGATCGTGAATCTGGCAGGACAGCTTCCCCTCATTTGTTATGGACGTCTCGGACGCTGTCCTTCGAGCCGTTCGCAGCCGCCCATTGCAGCTGGCCGGCGGTTTTCCATCATCATTCCCTGCGAAGTTCAAATGACCGCCACTGGCAGCGTCTCCTCGGGTTCAAGTTAGCGTCGCGGTCCGAACGCAAGTTTGGTCTCAAGGTCCCGTGACGAATGCAGAATCGCATCCGAGCCGAGAGTGGATTCCAGGGCGGGTGCAGATGAAGCATTCATCCGCCATGAACTTTGCCAGCGAAGCCCGCAGTGAATTTCCTGCGGCCGGTCTGACGGCAGAAACCTTGTCCGTCCAGGTTGCGTTCCGTGATCGAGCGCTGATCCGGCCCGCTGCGATGCCACCGCCGCCCGTAACGCGCTTGAGGGCCTTGCCCAGCCGTGCCGGCCGGGGAAGTGTCCTCCCGGCGGGCATGGACGTTGCCAGCGGCCGCAAACCGGCAAAGAATGGCACCGTCGACAGCCTGAAGGCCAGGAAGCCAGGGCTCGCAGCCGGCCTCCAGCGTCGCGCACGATAACAAGTGCGACTCGGCCTCGGCGCCTGTGCTCGGAATTCCCGCTCGGCGCACGGCCTGGGGAACTCTCGGTCGTGTCCTGCTGCTGGACCAAGAGAAGCATTGAGCATCCGTTTTTACCGCTACCTTGAGGCTGGTTGCCGCTTCGATGAACTCCGAAGGCGACCGGGGTGACGAAGGCCACGGGCGCTCGATTCGCGATTCAGTTTCCTTGTTGGTAATGTTGTATTTACCGACGCGGGGTGGAGCAGTTCGGTAGCTCGCCGGGCTCATAACCCGGAGGTCAGAGGTTCAAATCCTCTCCCCGCCACCAAGGCGAAAGACGGAAGCGAAAGCTTCCGTCTTTTTTTATTTCCGAAGCGTATGCACCCACCCCTCGGATCCAATCAGCGCTGACGCATGGATCCTCCACGGCCATCGCAACCGCCCCACGAGGCTTCGGGCCGGACGCTGCCTCCAAGGCCTCCAGGAACTGCAGCGCGTACGACGGGGCGGCGGCCTCAGCTGGTGGCACCGCTCGCTCGCCCTCCTTATTGCGGGTCTGGCGGAATCGTTCGCAGGCTCGTCATCGATTGACGCGTGGCAGGCGCCATCCCCTGGTGGATCCAGATGCCATCAATTCCGACCCCGTCGAAGACCTCGTCGACGCGGCATGGGGGAGGGGGCACCGTCCGCCAGCAGGCGGTTCAGTAGCGGAAGAGCCACGCGGCTTGCCGCCTCCGTGATCTGTTGGGGTTTTCCTATTCGCCAACCGGTGGTCCGGGGTGGCCCATTGACCATGTTTGACTCGGGCCGGGCGGCGGTAGGTGGTTGAAGTGTTGCAGTTGATGCGCCGCGCTCATTGTTGGCCATTGCGCGTTGCCGTTTTCTTTCGGGGATTGACGGACTGCTTGGCTGGAGGTTTTCCGTCTGGGGTTGCTGTGCGGGGGTGGCATCCATGGGCGACTTGGTCCTTTCCCGGCTTTCGGGGGCGGGAGCGGGTTTTCAAGCCTCCTTTATCGCAGTTAGCCCGAGAAAGAGCCAAGCCGGAATGCAGTGGTGATGAACGACACGTGCCCCGGATTCGCGTTCATGGTTACGCGTTGGTAATGTTGTATTTACCGACGCGGGGTGGAGCAGTTCGGTAGCTCGCCGGGCTCATAACCCGGAGGTCAGAGGTTCAAATCCTCTCCCCGCCACCAAGGTGAATGGAGATCCGAAAGGGTCTCCATTTTGCTTTTCCCCGTGAATCTTCCTTCCGGGACCAGTGCGCGGGAATGCGCTTCACCACTTGCCGGGAACTGAAAAAAAGGGGCTCCCGCTTGGCTGACCTCGAACGGTCTTGCCAAGGGGGAGCCCCCTTTTCCCGGTGGTGACCCCGGCCGGCGCTTAGCCTTCCAGCTGGCCCGTTTGCTTGGCCTTCAACGCGGCCAATCGGGCCTCTACCTCGGTCTGCTCCCCGAGATCTTCCAGCGATTCGAACTGTGCCAGATGAATTCGCAGGTTCCGGGCAGCGGCCCGCAAGGGCGCCGGTTGAGCAACCGCGCCGATACGCGACACGCTACGACCGATATCGATCGCCGGCCGCTGGTCCCTCTCAAAGCGCGCCGCGTCGAGGTAAATCTGCCCGTCGGTGATGGAAAT
>CAYLJC010000576.1:0-2354 GCA_964383345.1 uncultured Akkermansia sp.
GGGATCGGACGCGGGGGGAGACGCCCCGGACGCGGCGACGGGTTCCTGGGCCGGGAGCGGGCAGGTTTTCAAAAGGAGGAGGCACACCACGAGGAGCCGCCTCGATGTGGAATAGGGTTGCATGGTCAGGCCGACAGGGTCGAGTCGTCGGCTACTCCTCCACTCCGCGGATGAGAACTTCCACTTTCCGGAGGATCACGGCATGTTCGCCCTCGCCCACGCGGTAGCCGGGGCGAATCACTTTGGTGACTTCTCCCGGCTGGAAGGGGTATTCGGTGTATTGTTTTGTCCCCCAGCCTTTCCGGCTCAGGATTTGGACTTCTTTGCGATGTGGTAAGGTCAGCAGGGTGCCTACATCCACCTCGAAGGCCCGCACATGGCTCGACGCGAGAATTTCGGCGAGCCGGGAGCGGAACTCTTCGAGGGCCGGGACCACGGTTTTGAGTTTGCGCGATCCCCGGAACCCGTCGAGATGGTGGTCGAGCTCTTCGAGCCGCTCGATGAGGGCGCGATAGATCTCCTGCTCGTGGTTCCGGGCGATGATCATGGACTCGAATCGCTCGGGGATCTCGATCTCGGTCCCGCGCCGACTCAGTCCCTGGACCCGGCGCACCTCGGTGTCGACGAGGGCGCGGAATTGGGCAAGATCTTCCTTGATCCCGTCCCGTTCACCGCGACGCCGCTCCGTCTCCCGGAGGAGTTCATCTTCCTCCTCCCGAAGCCGATCGCAACGACCGCGCAATTCCTCCTGGACGCCTTCGCCGAACCGATGCCAGATCGGCTCGATGAGATCCAGTTCCTGGCGGATGCGGTCAGCGACCTCCTCGACTCGCGCGAAAGCGGCCTCGGGGGAGGAAAAAAGGCCCTCCGTCCCGTCTTTCTCCCCGTCTTGTTCTCCCACGCCGGAGAACCAATCTTTCCAATCGTCGAGGAGACGTCGGCTCAGGTGGAACAGTCGCTCCACGATTTCCGCGCTGCGTTGCTCGGCGTCGTTTTTGGCGGTGACCGCATCAGCCAGTTCCACAGCGCGTCTTTCCATCTCGATCCGCAGGGCGGCGTGGTCGGCGACGGACTGGTCGCAAACCCGCCGCAACTCCGCATGCTCTTCGCCGAGTTGGCTCAGGCTGGCCTCGCGCCGGGTCATTTCGTAGTTCAGGGCTGCGATATCGCCCTCGCGGGCCATCACCTCGGCGCGGCTTTCACTGAGCTGCTGCTGGAAGCGCTCCTCGCGCCGGACCGAATCATCGCCCTCCCGTCGCAGTTGGCGAATCTCTTCCCCGTGTTCCTTCAGACGGACGGAAAGCGTTTCGTTCTCGTTTCGCAGGGAAAGGATCTCTTCTCCTTTTCTGGCGAGACGGGCCGCCAGGGTTTTGAGTTGGGCGGTGAGTTCGTCCCGCTCCCCCGAGAGCGAGTAAAGTTCCGCCGCGAGCCTTTCGCGTTCTTCCTCGGACTGTTTCTGGGATTCGCTCTCCATCGCTTCCCGCAGGGTCGCAACGGGGCGAGTGGCCTCTTCGGCGGCGGGCGGCGGGTCGTTTTCTTCTCCCTCGTCGGGAATGAGAAAAACGCGGAACTCCAGACCGGCGAAATTGAGCGTGTCGCCGGGGGCCAGGGCGCAGCGTTCCAGAACCCGGTTGCCGTTCACCCAGGTTCCGTTGCTCGATCCGCAGTCGACCACTTCGACCCCGTTTTCTCCATTCACCTCGATGAGGGCGTGCCGCGCCGAGATCGCCGGATGGGACACCCGCATCTCATTGTCGTCGTCCCGCCCGACACGGTAGACTCCTGCCTCGCGGGGAATCTGAAACTCCCCCGGAGGATACTGGTCGGGATGATAGGGTCTCAGTGAAATCGCCATCCGTACGGGAAAAGCCGGATGACTGCCATCGCACGGGATGGTGCGGCCTTCAATCTCAAAAACAGTGAAACAGCCAAGAACGCCGCCCCGTCTGTCACGCAGACGAGGGATTGACGGGATTCGCGCCGCCTGTCACATTTTGCTCATGACAGATTCCGCTCCCAGCACCCTCTCCACCCGCCGCTCGGCCATCAAGACCGTCGCGGGAGCCTCGGTTCTCGCCGGCGTCGCCCTGCCCCACGTCCACGCGCAGGAAAACTCCGAGCTGAAACTCGCTCTCGTCGGCTGCGGCGGACGCGGGACCGGGGCGGTCAAAAACGCCCACAACGTCTCGGGATCGCTGGGACCGCTCAAGCTGCACGCCATGGCCGACGTGTTCGACGACAAGCTCAAACGCAGCCACGAGACCCTCAGCAAGGATCCGCAGGTCGGCGACAAGGTCGATGTCGCGCCGGAGCATCGCTTCATCGGCTTCGACGGCTACCGCCATGCGATGGAC
>CAYLJC010000577.1:0-2350 GCA_964383345.1 uncultured Akkermansia sp.
CATCGGGCGGATCGTGTCCCCGTCGGGGAGATCAAAAATCGCGGCGGGGAATTCGCCCTCGAGGTGGAGGCCTTCTTCGGGGATGTCGGAGATAAAAACTTCCATGGCAAGGGAGAACTGAACGTGAAGGAGCGCGGCCTTGCAACCGCTTCTCTCTCACCGGGGGAAAATAGCCGCATCACCGTCACACTCGGTGGTTGAAAGGGTTTGAGCGATCTCCTATACCCTTTCGCATGAATCGCTACGCCATCGGTCTGGACTACGGGACAAATTCGTGTCGTTCCCTTCTTGTTGACCTCGATACCGGGGAAGAGCTGGGATCGGTCGTTTTTCCCTACCCCTCGGGGACACTCGGCATTCTCACCGATCCATCCGATCCCCAGGTGGCGCGACAAAATCCGCGGGATTACCTCGACGGTGTGGTTGCGACGATCACCGGAGCGATTCAGCAGGCGAAAGAAAAGCGCCGCGATTTTTATCCCGGCGAGGTCATCGGAATCGGGGTCGATACGACCGGGAGCACCCCTCTCCCCGTGGACGCCGAGGGCACTCCGCTCGCGCTGAAGGCCGAGTTCGCCGACAATCTCAACGCCTTCGTCTGGCTTTGGAAAGACCACACCGCCTTCGAGGAAGCGGCCGCGATCACCGCAATGGCGGCGGAGATGCGGCCCTCTTATCTCGCGAAATGCGGCGGGATTTATTCCAGCGAGTGGTGGTGGAGCAAAATCTGGCGCTGCCGCAAAGTGGATGAAAAAGTCTTTGCCGCCGCCGCTTCCTGGGTCGAGCACTGCGACTGGATTCCCGCCGTCCTCACCGGAAACGAATGCCCCGACCGCATTCGAAGGAGCATTTGCGCGGCGGGCCACAAGGCCATGTTCGACGAGAGCTGGGGCGGACTCCCCGATGCGGAATTCCTCGCGGCGCTGGATCCGGCCCTGACGGATCTGCGGGAGCGGCTCTACACGACGGCGTATTCCTCCGATACAACAGCCGGCGAACTCACGGCGGAATGGGCGGATCGGCTTGGTCTCCCCGTCGGCATTCCCGTTGCGGTGGGAGCGTTCGACGCCCACATGGGAGCGGTCGGTGCGGGAGTGAAACCCGGCACCCTGGTGAAAATCCTCGGAACGAGCACCTGCGACATCACGGTGTCGCCCGCCGAACTCCCCCTCGCGGAGGTCCCGGGCCTCTGTGGCGTGGTCGAAGGTTCCGTCCTGCCCGGTCACCACGGGATCGAGGCGGGACAATCGGCGGTGGGGGACATTTTCCTGTGGTTTGTGAATCATCTCGTGCCGGACAGCTACGGAACGACAACGGAGGAAAAATTCATCAACATGGAGCGGCGTCTCGCCCTGTTGAAACCGGGAGAATCGGGCTTGCTGGCCCTCGACTGGAACAATGGGAACCGCACCATCCTCGTCGACACACGTCTCAGCGGTCTCATTCTCGGGCAGACCCTGCACACCGAGGCGCACGAGATCTATCGCGCCCTCATCGAGGCGACGGCCTTCGGTGCGCTGCGCATCATCGAGCGAATGGAGGAGTATGGCATCCCCATCCGCGAAGTGGTCAACACCGGAGGACTCGCGGTGAAAAATCCCAGCCTGATGCAGATTTACGCCGACATCCTCGGTCGTCCTCTCAAGGTCGCCGCGAGCGAGCAGACCTGCGCCCTCGGGGCCGCTCTTTTCGGTGCGATCTGTGGCGGGGCGGATCTCGGCGAGATCCAGGGGAATTGCTGCCGCATGCGGGAGAAAATCTACTCGCCGGACCCGGAAAACCACGCGGTCTACGAGGAAATCCATGCGCTTTACAAAACGATCCACGACGCCTTCGGGGTGGCCTCCTGGCAGGGTTCTCTCGCCGGAGTGATGAAAGAACTCATCGCCATCCGGCAGAGGCAGCGAGGGGCGGAGTGAGCGGGCGCGGAGGTGCGAGGATTTTTCTTTTCTGAAATTACGAAACTCTATGGAAAATAAGGGGTAGACAGTTCATTTGATATTTTTATACTCTTATTTATACCTCCTTGCCCTTTTTCGATGAATTTTCCCGCTCTTGCCATGAGTGGCGGCGTTGCCCGATTGCGACGTTCAGCCCGTTTGCAAACCTTCGTGCTCTCGCTCCTGATGCCGGGATTGACGTTGACGACCTCGCCGGTCGCGGCCAATCCGCAGGGCGGGCACATCATCCACGGGGATGTCTCCATCGGGGCCGGGACAGGGGGCAACCTGCAGATCCTGCAAAACAGCCCCAACGCGATCATCAACTGGGAGAGTTTCTCCATCAACGCCGGAGAACTGACCCGGTTCAATCAACCCAACAGCAGCGCCGCCGTGCTCAACCGGGTCAC
>CAYLJC010000578.1:0-2348 GCA_964383345.1 uncultured Akkermansia sp.
TGGGATGACACGCAAAGGTAGGGCGCGTTGTCCTCAACGCGCCGCGAGGAAGGGAAGACGCCCTTTGGCCAATCGGTGGCGGGTTGGGATGACACGCAAAGGTAGGGCGCGTTGTCCTCAACGCGCCGCGAGGAAGGGAAGACGCCCTTTGGCCAATCGGTGGCGGGTTGGGATGACACGCAAAGGTAGGGCGCGTTGTCCTCAACGCGCCGCGAGGAAGGGATGGACGCCCTCTGGCCAATTGGCGGATTTTCCCGGTCAGGGGAGGAGGCGGAGGCAGGACGGCATCACGATTTCGAGGGGCGCGCCTGCGGGAGTGAGGTGGCCGCTTTCGGAATCGATGCGGAAAACAACCAGATTGTTCCCCGGCATGTTGGCACAGAGGAGCCATTTGCCGTCGGGGGTGACGAGGAGATTCTGCGGTCCCTTGCCGAGGCTGGGAACGATGGCGACGCGGGTGAGGGTGAAATCTTTTTCCGTGCGGAAAATCGCGATGCTGTCGTGGCCCCGGTTGGTCCCGTAGAGGAATTTTCCGTCGGGGGTGAATTTCAGGTCGGCGGTGTGGGTCGTGTCCGCAAAGTCCTCCGGCAGGGTGGAGATGCTTTCGTGACGGGCCAGGGCTCCCGTGGTGGTGTCCTGGGAATAGCGGGTGATGGTGTTGGAGAGTTCGTCGATGGCGTAGAGCTGGCTGAGCGCTTCGTTCTCGTCCTTCCCGGGAAAGTAGGCGAGGTGACGGGGACCGGCGCCGGGGAGCGAGGTTCCGGTGGCGTCGGGGAGGGGTTCCAGTTTTGCTTCCGCGCCGTCGAGGCGATAGACGAGGATTTTGTCGAGACCGAGATCGGCGGCGCAGGCGAAGCGATTGTTCGGGCTGATGATGATGCTGTGGGCGTGCGGTTCGGACTGGCGTTTGGGATCGACCCGGGAGCCGCCTTCGTGTTGGGTGAAGGAGGTGATTTCGCCGAGTGATCCGTCCTCGTGGATGGGGAGGGCGGCGACGCTGCCGCTGGAGTAATTGGCGAGGAGAAGGGTTTTGCCGGTGTGATCCACTTCGAGGAAGCAGGTTGCGGTGCCCTTGGCGGGCTGGCGGTTCAGCAAGGTGAGTTCTCCCGAGTCGGGATCGATCCGGTAGGCCGCGACTTCTTCGTCCTCTTCTCCTCCGAAGGCCTCGGTGTGAACGGCATAGAGGAAACGCTGGTCGGGCGAGGTCGCGAGGAAGAAGGGGTGTTCCACGCCGCCGGTGCGGGCGAGGGGAGTGAGGGAACCGTCTTCGAGGGAGAGGCGGAAGGCGGAGACAGCCCCCTTTTCGCCACCGCTGAAGGAGGAAACAAAGAGGAGCGGATCGTCGGCCCGCAGGTTCGGGGAAAGGGTGAGGGCAGAGGCGGCCATGGCGGTGAGGGAGAGGGAGCGGAGGAGGGGGGAAATCATGGGAATCGGGTTTCGAAAATGGAGATCCGGCGGGGAAAGTCAAGTGATCGTCTTTCGCGCTTGTGTCAGAAAAATGATTCCGGAGGCCACTTTATCTTTTTCCTTCCACAACGGCCCGGTGCGCGGTTTTTTGAAGAAAAGCGGCGTGGTCGGCCTCGAGTTTATCCGGCACGTAGGAAATCCCCACGGCGGATTCGCCGAAGAGGATTTCATACCAGACGCAGGCGCCGAGATATTCGCCCGCGAGATTGGCGTGATGCCCGTCCATCCCCAGCTTGGCCTCGTCTCCGCCTTTTGATTTCCGCCAGCGCCATCCGGTGTGGAGGGAGTGGGTCTGATCGGGGAGGGCGGGAGCAGTCGCGGTTTTCGGGTCGAAATCCGCATCGGGGCGGTATCCCCAGGTCGCATCGGTGTCGGCGAGGAAAAAAGCGTCGCCCACCGGAAGAATGCCCGCACCCAGTTCCCGCGCGATTGTTTGATAAGCGTTTGTCAGGCCGCGGTACATTTCCTCCTGGGTGGTCGGCTCACCCGGCTTGTCCGACGGTTTGGTGAAGCGCGGATCGTCGACCCGGTAGGCCCAGGTCTGGTGGACGAGCAGTTGCGCGGTCGGCGCGTATTTTGCGATGATCTCGGCGAGCTGCCTGGCGAAGGGCTCATAGGTCGCGGGGTCGTGGCTCTTGATGCTGGCCTGCTGGATCGTGACATAGTCCCATTTTTCCGAGAGCAGTTCGTCCTTGAGGCTGCGTCCGTTGGTGTAGAGTCCCGCCTTGTCCCCGGGGTCGGTTTCGTGTTTGCGGGCCTTGGTCGCGTGCAGTTCGAGCGAGGCACCGCCGACAACCACGGCCCGGTGGATGAGGGTGTGTCCCCCCGCCTTGGCGAGGTCGTCGAGGTGGTTCGTCGCGTTTCGCGAGAAACTGTTGCCG
>CAYLJC010000579.1:0-2347 GCA_964383345.1 uncultured Akkermansia sp.
CCGCGAAAATTTCTTTCGCTGGGGACGAGGCGGAACTGAAGTATGCGCTGGACGAAATCTTCCCCCAGCCGGGCGCGTCCGGCAGGGACCGGGGTGATCGCGGAAGACGCGAACGCCGCGGCCCGTCGCCGCAGGATATCGAACGCTACAAGTCTCTTTCCGAAGAAAATCAGGGGAAGTTGCGCGAATACATCGGTCACGTCATGCGGAACTACCCGGAGATGTCGCGGCAGGAAAAAGGCAATCTCATCCGCGGGGCGATGATCCGGCTCGGGGACGGACGCGACATCGAGGTGCCCCCGGCTCCGGCGGAGGCGGGTTCCACCGGCAACGGGGAGTCGCGCTCGCGGGAGCGCGGCGGGGAATCGCGTTCCGGCGAACGCGGCGGAAACCGGGAGCGCCGCTGAGCCGGGTCACTCTTTGACGAGGCGGATCGCGCCGATATCCATCATGCGGGGCTGGACGTGATCACCGGCGGTGAGAACGAGGGCATAGATCTGTTCGGGAACGAGATCGACGGGTTCGGAGAGGCGCACGGGCACGAACTTGTCCAGCGTCGGAGTCGTCTTCGATTCTCCGCGGAGGGTTTTGCCGGCGAGATGGATGAGAAACTGGCTCGGTGTCTCGTGGAGACAGGCCTGGTCGACTTCGACGAAGTAGCGGCCTTCTTCGGTCACCTTGAAGGTCCAGAGGAACCAGGTTTCGGGGGAAACCCAGGAGGTGAGGGAGGAGAGGCTCGAATTGATCGCGGCGCGGTTGTCGCCCTGGACGCGGGCCCTGTTGCCTTTGAGGGTTTCGCCGGGTTTCAGTTCGGGGACGCCGGGGATCGTTTTTTCCACGGTCGAGGCGGAGCTTTTGGCCAGGGGGCCGTAGGTGGGGTGGGCGCTCCATTCCTTGAGCAGGGCGAGCGTTTCGGGAGCAGGGCGCTCGACCAAGGTGGCAATGAGCCGACGCGCGTCGGTGGGATTTTGAGAATATTCGAATGCCTTGCGCCAGAGCGCGACTCGCTCGGCCAGGGGTTCCGGACCGGGGAGGTTGACGAGACGTGCGTAAGCGCGCTCGGCGGCGGAGCGCAGGGGGACGTCCTCCGTGGTCTGGATGATCTTTTCGATATCCGCGAGGACGGAGCGATCCTGCCAGTTGAGGTACGCGGTCATCGCGTCGCGCTGGTATTCCTGATTGTCCTCGCCACTGTAGATGGCGGCGAGGCGGGTTTTGACCTCGTCCCCGCCGAGAACTCCGAGGATGCGGAAGAGGCTTCTCCTTTCGTTCCCGCTCGTCGTGGAGACCTTGGTGAGGATGGAATCAACGACGCCGCGGATTTTGTCGGCATCACCGGTTTTCCGCAAAACGGCGAGGACCGTATCCTCGAACACCTTGCGCACCGGAAGGGTGTGGTCGCCGCGGAGGGCACCGAGGATTTCGTTGATGCTGTCGAGTCCGGCGAGGGAGCGCACCGCGCCGAGCAACCGGACGCGCTGGTCGTCGGTGCCGACCGAGCGGAACGTATCGATGATGGTCGGAACGGCGGGGGTGTAGTGACGCTCGGCGAGGACCTGGGAGAGGTGGATGCGCAGGGCCATGGTCTTGGCGACCTTGAGTTCCTCGTGGATTTGCTCGCTGATCCCCGAGCCCTCGAGTGTCGCGAGAACCTTGGCGGCGTCGTCTTTGAGCGAGGTCGAAGAATTCTCGTCGCCGAGCAGATTCACCGCGAGGGAGACGTCGGCGGTCGTGCCAGTGGGAAATTCCGCCGAGGCGAGGGTGGCGATGCGGGCTTTTTGTGCCTTGGTTTTATTGCTGCGGACGGTGGTGAAAATGAGGAAGAAGAGCACGGCGCAGGCACACCCGCCGAAGAGGATCCACTTCCTTTTGGCGTTGTCGGCGGAGTCGCGACGCGTGTTCCGTCTCACGCCGGTGGTGTGACCGGCGAGGGGACCGGTGTGGAGCCGGCCGGTGGTCGCCCCCCCGCTGGCGAGGCGTCCGGTGGTGCTGCCACCGGTGCGGATAAGGACCGGAGCGCTCCCGGTCTGGTGGGAGAGGATCAGCGCGGGCGGGGCGGTCGCGCTGGCTCCGGCGCGGACGATGGTGACCTGTCCGGTGGAGACGGTGGGGGTCGCCTCGACCGGGAGGACTTCGACGGGGGCGGCACCGGGCGGCTCGGGATTGCGCGGCCAGCGTTTCAGCGCGTCGCGGGCGTCGTTGGGCCGGTGGGCGATGTCGCGGTTGATCATCCACATGACCCACTGGCAGATCGAGGGGGAGAGATCGGGGCGCACCTGATCCAGCGGGATGACTTTGTGCTGGAGGTGGGCGTTCATGACCTGCGGCGCGGTGTCGCCGTTGAAGG
>CAYLJC010000580.1:0-2339 GCA_964383345.1 uncultured Akkermansia sp.
TCGGGATCGGCCCAGGCGCAGGAGGGCCAATCAAAGCCATCGGTCTGGTTCAGTTTTGCCATGCCCACGACCCCGCGCCTGAGTCCGGCGAGTCCGAAGACGTGCTTGAACGAAGAGGCCACCGCAGCCACCCCGGCGGCGTACGTTTTTGGCTTGCCGACCTTGATTCCCGTCAGATCCGCAGGCGGTTCGACCTGGATCTCCTCTTCAGGCTGGGCATGGGAGGGCGGCTTGGACATTCCGATGGCGGGAGTTCAGATCTTATGATCGCATCGTTTTCCTGAATAATCCGGCATTTTCTGTATGGCTTCGTTACGCCTCCGAATCCCGAATCGTCCCACGCCCCATCGGATGCGCCCCGCACCCCGGCGGCGGGGATCACGTGGTTGCGGAGCATTATAAGATCGCCAAGACGACTCTCGATGATCATTCTTGGAGAATTCCCCCACGCTCGCTTTCTCCAATTCCCCCCGTGGTTTCGGGTTTCGGACCTCATTCCTCCGACGTCTTTTTTCCTGCCGTCCCTCCGAATCACCTCCGCCCCACCCTCCCCATGATCAACCGCCGCACTTTCCTGCAACGAACCGCTCTCTCCACCGCCGCCCTCGCCGCGCCGAGCGGCACTCCCCTGCTCCGGGCGGCGGAAATGCCGCAGTCGGAGACACTCGTAAAAACATTTTACGACAGCCTCACCGAGCCACAGAAAAACGCGCTCGTTTTTGCCTTCGACGACCCCCTGCGTTTTAAAATCGCCAACAACTGGCACATCACCGAGCAACGCATCGGGAAATTCCTCACCCCCGACCAAAATGCGATGGTGCGCGAGATTTTTCTCCAGCTTCACAGCGAGGAATACCGCGACACGGTCATCGCCCAGGTCGAGCACGACAGCGGCAAGGCCGGCTTCGGCGATTCCTCGGTGGCGATTTTCGGCGAACCCGGCACGGGAAAATTCCAGTTTGTCCTGACCGGACGCCATTGCACCCGCCGCGTCGACGGGGACTCGGTCGAGGGCAAGGCGTTCGGAGGTCCCATTTTTTACGGACACGCCGCCGAGAGTTTCCGCGAGGGTCCCGATCACAAGGGCAACGCCTATTGGTTCCAGGCGGTGAGCGCGAACAAGGTCTACCAGATGCTCGACGGAAAACAGCGCGAGACGGCTCTGCTGGAGGAGGAACCGGGCGACAGCGCCGCCACGATCCGGCTGAAACGCCAGGCCGGTGATCTCCCCGGACTCGCCCTCGCCGATATGACGTCCGATCAGAAAACCGCGCTCCACGGCGTCCTCGACGACCTCCTCATGCCCTTCCGCGAAGCGGATCGCATCGAATCGATGGCTCTGGTGGAAAAAGGTGGCTTCGACAATCTCCATCTTTCCTTTTACAAAGAAGGCGATATCGGAAACGACGGGGTCTGGGACAACTGGCGTCTCGAGGGACCGCACATGGTCTGGTATTTCCGCGGATCGCCGCACGTCCACACCTGGGTGCATATCTCCGACCCCGATGTGCCGGGAGAGCGCCCGGCCTGAAAACAACGCGAGGCACTCTCTCGGGAGTCTTGATTTCCCGAGTCCATCACGTATTCTTTTCCCATGTCCGCAGCGGAAAAATGGGAGTTTGTCACGGTCGAGGAGTACCTCGCCGGGGAACTGCTCTCGCCGATCAAGCACGAGTACCGCGACGGTATCGTGTATGCGATGGCTGGCGCTCGCAATGTTCACAACGACATCACCGGCAATGCTTTTGCCCGGCTGCACTCCCAACTTCGCGGTCATCCCTGCAAGCCCTGCAACAGCGACACAAAAATCCGGGTGAGGCATCTTGCCGGCACTCGTTTTTATTATCCCGATCTCTCGGTCGTGTGTCAGCCGAATCCCCCGGGCGACACCTGGCAGGACGCACCCGTCGTCATCCTCGAGGTCGTTTCCGCATCGACCCGGCGCGTCGATCTTGGCGAAAAGATGGATTCCTATCTGGCCATCCCGACCTTGGCCGTTTATCTCGTTGCCGAGAGTTCGGAGGCGGCGGTGCAGGTCTTCCGCCGATCCCCCGACGGCGACTTCCGACGCGAACTGGCCCTCGGTTCCGAGGCGGTGATCGACCTGCCCGAGATCGATGCCCGCCTCGCTCTCGCCGACCTCTACGAAGGCGTTGCCTTCGAGGCGGAAGTGGAGCCCGACTGAAAGGGAACGAGTCCACCGTTTGCAAAGCGCGTCTGACGGTGGAATGCTGTTTTTTGTCATTCCTTGTTCTTTCCATGAGCGATTTTGCCTACCACAAACCTTTCCCCCTCGGTCCCGACCAAACCCAATACCGGTGCCTCACCACGGAGGGAAT
>CAYLJC010000581.1:0-2338 GCA_964383345.1 uncultured Akkermansia sp.
GTTGTCCATCGGACTGATGATCGTGGTTTCCAAGGCGACCAGAAAGACCGTTCCCGAGGACATCCGCATGAAGATGCTGGTTCTTCACGCCCCCGAAAAACTCGGCCTGAAACAGGAGTATATCGAGGAGCAACAGGTCGCGGGACATTGAGCGGTCGAGGCCGCGCCACCCTCCGGGACGGGAGCCAACGCGCCCCCGTCCCGTGTCCCGTCCGGGATCGGGATCAATGCTCGTGATCGCAGGTGCAGGCGTATTCCTTGAGATCACACTCGGAGCAATCCGCCAGGTCGACGGTGAATTTCTCCGTGACCGCCTTGGCCCCGGGGGACGCTTTCACCCGCAGCACGATGGGAACCCTCTCGCCTTCGGGCAGGGGCTTGTCCGAAACGAGCGATCCCCCCTCGCGGGTGAACTCCATTTTCGTGGGCTTGCTGCGTTTGCCGCTGATCGCGGAGACGGTTTGGTCGGCGGGGGAAATCGCCTTCTTGTCCTCGCCGAGGAAGGTGATTTTCACTTTCCTATCCGGCATCACGAAGAACTCAAAATGTGGTTCCACCGAAAAAACGACCCGCCCGCCGTTGGGACCGGATTCCCTTTTTTCGTGATCGTGGGAATGGGTTTTTTCTTTTTCCGCGGCCGGGAGAGCCGGTATCAGGGCGATGCCGAGCACGGCCATGCTGAGGGAGAGGATTGTTTTCATGGGAGGTTTGTTTTTCTGTTTTGTTTTGTTTTGTTTTGGTTGGTTTCCTGTCTGACGGGCAGGGAATCCTTTTTATGGGGGAGAAGGGATGAGCGAAAAATGATCAGTGAGAGCCTTTTGAATGGCGGGCGAGGGAACGGGCCGCCGCCTTCTCTCCGATGAGCCAGAAGACGGTCGGGGTCACCACAAGATCGAGCAGGGTCGAGGAGATAAGACCGCCGACGATGGCAACGGCGACGGGATGGAGGATTTCCTTGCCCGCTTCGCCTGCCGCGAGGACCAGCGGGATCAGGGCGATGCCGGCGGAGAGGGCGGTCATCAACACCGGAACGAGCCGTTCCAGAGTGCCTCGGGTGATCAGGGCGATGCCGAAGACTTCTCCTTCGTGGCGCATCAGATGGAGGTAATGGGAAATCATCATGATCCCGTTCCGCGCCGCCACTCCTCCGACGGCGATAAAACCCACGAGGGTGGCGATGCTGATGTTGTCGATTTGCCACCAGGTGAAAGCGAGCGCTCCCGCGATCGCGAGGGGGAGATTGAGCATGACCTGGAGGGCGAGGGAGAGACTTCTGAAATAATTGGTGAGCAACACGAGAACGATGACGAGGACCATCCCGAAAAGTATCGCGATGCGCTGCGACGCTTCCTCGCGGGCGAGATATTCCCCTTCAAAGCGGAGCGAATACCCCTCGGGGAGGACCACTTCCCGCGCGACATTTTCCCGCCACCGCGACACCAAGGCATCGAGATCCCTTTCCTCCGTATTGGCCGAGACCACGATACGCCGCTGGCCGTCCTCCCGATGGATCACATTGGGACCATTCACCTCGTGGACATCGGCCACGCGGGAAAGGGGAAGACGCCGCCCGTCGGGAGTTTCCACGAGGAGTTCGCCGATCTGTTCCGGCCACGTCCGCCAGGTCTCCGGGAGGCGCATCACAAGATCGATGATCACCTCCCCTTCGTCGCGCAGTTCGCCGAGGATGACACCGCCGAGGAGCCGGGAGATTTGCGCGTTGACCAGACCGGGAGCGAGACCTTCGGCTCGGGCCTGCTCGCGATTCACCTCGATGCGGATCTGGGGGATCGGAACCTGGGGTTCGAGATTGACATCGGTGAGCCCGGGAACGCGCCCGCCCGCTTTTTGCACCTGTGCCCCGAGTCGGCGCAGAATCCCGAGATCCGGTCCGTGGATCTTCACCGCGATCTTCGCGGAAACGCCGCTGAGCATGTGACTGAGCCGGTGTCCGATGGGTTGCCCGACGGTCACGAAGGTACCGGGGATGCCGCCGAGTTTTTCCCTGATTTCGGCAAAAACCGTCGCCCGCTCCCGCCCCTGACCGGTGAACTCGACATCAAACTCATTCACCGAGACCGGCACGACGTGGTCGTCGCGCTCGGCCCGGCCGGTCCGGCGTCCTATCGATTTCACCTCGGGAATTTCGAGGAGCAGTTCCATTGCGCGTTTGCCCACATCGTTGGAGTGGGCGAGGGAAGTTCCCGACGCGCTGGCGAGGGAGATCGTGGCGCTGCCTTCGTTGAAGGCGGGGAGAAATTCTTTCCCCATGCCCGGATACAACATCGCCGCCCCCGCGAGCAAGGCCACCACCAACGCCAGCACAACCACGGGAGCG
>CAYLJC010000582.1:0-2333 GCA_964383345.1 uncultured Akkermansia sp.
CCACCGGCGGCTCCGACGATTTTGAGCCGAAACGCTCTCTCATTCCTCTCATTTACGGCACTTTCAAGGGCACCTTCTACGCTCTCCTCTTCGCCCTGCCCATCGCCCTCTTCGGTGCCATCTACACCTCCGAGTTCCTCCATCCGCGCAACAAGGTCTACGTGAAGCCGGTCATGGAAATCATGGCCTCGCTCCCCTCGGTGGTGCTCGGTTTCCTCGCCGCGCTGTGGCTCGCCCCCATTCTCGAAAACCGGTTTCCCTCGCTCCTCTGCATGGTGTTCCTCCTTCCGGCGGGTTCGTTCCTGATCGGCTGGCTCTGGAGTCGTCAGCCGCAGTCGATCCGCAAGTATGTCCCTCCCGGACGCGAATTTCTCTATTTTACTCCACTGTTGCTGCTCCTCCTCGTTGCCGGATGGCATCTCGGGCCTTCCCTGGAGCAGGTCCTCTTCCGGGTACAGGATTCCGCCAGCGGAGAATGGGTCGGCGACTTCACGAGATGGTGGCCCGCCGTGACCGGTGCTCCCTATGAACAGCGGAATTCGCTGGTGGTTGGTTTTGTGATGGGTTTCGCCGTCATTCCGATTATTTTCACCATCGCCGAAGATTCCCTTTCCAATGTCCCCGGCGCGCTCCGTTCCGGTTCCCTCGCCCTCGGTGCGAGCCGCTGGCAGACGGCCTGGCGGGTGGTTCTCCCGACGGCCTCGGCCGGCATTTTTTCCGCCCTCATGATCGGTCTGGGCCGGGCGGTGGGTGAGACGATGATCGTGGTCATGGCCACGGGCAACACCCCCATCATGGAGTGGAACATCTTTTCGGGGATGCGCACCCTCTCGGCCAACATCGCGGTCGAACTCCCCGAGGCCCCCCATCATGGGACCCTTTATCGCACCCTCTTCCTCGGAGCGCTGGTTCTTTTCATTCTCACTTTCGCGATCAACACCATCGCCGAAGTACTGCGCCAGCATCTCCGCGAACGCTACAAGACGGTGTGACCCCGACCGATATTTTTACGCCACATGAGTTTTTTCAATTCATCAAAATCCAAAGCGGACGGAACCGCCCCGGGGGAACCCATGGTCTGGTTCTCCGGGATGTGGTTGGCAATCGGCCTGCTCATGATCATCGCCTTGCTGATTGTGATCGTGAAAAACGGACTCGCTCTCTTCTGGCCGTCAAAGGTCGTCCGGGTCGAGTTGGTGGAGGGCAGCGAGGGGGCGATACAGGGGGCCTCCACTTTCGCCGGGGAGGTGCGCAAGCGTCAGAACAAACGCGTCCGCGATGCCGAGGGAGAACTCATTCCCGAGTTGCAATTTTTTGTCGGGAATCGCGATGCCTACGGTTTTGGTTTCCGTTATGTCGATCAGTCGGACATCGTCTCCCAGAACTATCCGGAGAATTTCATCGTGGTCGAGCGGATGGAGTACGGGGATCTCATGGGGTATCCGGTCGCGCTGAAGTTGGTCGACGGAACGGTCACGGCGGACGCACCGGATTTCCGGGAGCGCCTCGGGGATCTCGTGGAAGAGGCCAACCAACGGCGGCACGAAATCGAACGGATCGAGAAAGGGGAGATCGGGGCGATCAACCGGAAAATGGACGCACTCAAAATGTCGCTCCGCAAGGCCGAGCTGGAAAATTCGCTCACGGATGCATTGCGCAGTTCTGTCGAGGAGCGGACCGCCGTGCTCCAGACGGAATACGAAGTGCTCGCGCAAAAGGCATCCTCCCTGCGGGCCGAGCAAAAAGTGGCGAGTTTTGTCTGTCGTCTCGAGACTGGCGCGGAGCGCGAAGTGCCTCTCGGAAATCTCATCCATTTCTATTATCCCAACGAGATGGGCTTTTTCGACCGAATCGGCCATTTTCTGGCGGAAATCTGGGGTTTCCTCTCGCAAGATCCCCGCGAAGCCAATACCGAGGGCGGTGTTTTCCCGGCGATTTTCGGGACATTCGTGATGACCCTGCTGATGAGTCTGGTGGTGGTGCCCTTCGGGGTTGTCGCCGCGATCTACCTGCGTGAATATTCGAAGCAGGGGCCGCTCGTGAGGGCGGTGCGCATTGCGGTGAACAATCTCGCCGGAGTGCCCTCCATCGTTTTTGGTGTCTTCGGACTGGGCTTTTTTGTCTATGTTCTCGGCGGCAGCATCGACAGTTTTTTTTATCCCGAACGACTGCCCACACCCACCTTCGGGACCGGAGGCATTCTCTGGGCCGCGCTGACTCTCGCCCTCATGACCGTGCCGGTGGTCATCGTCTCGACCGAGGAAGCTCTTGCCGCGGTCTCGCGAGGGGCCCGCGAGGCCTCTCTCGCGGCGGGTGCGTCGAAATGGCAGACG
>CAYLJC010000583.1:0-2330 GCA_964383345.1 uncultured Akkermansia sp.
AACCATCAACGGAAGCACCGGCGCAAGCTGGTACACCAACCCGCTGTGGATCGAAGATATCCGTGTAGCTGAAGTAGGCGGACAGTGTCTCTGTCAGGTCGTAGACCAGCCCCGCGTAGGGAGTGAAGACATCCTCCGCCACGAGATCTTCACTCCGGCCGACGAAATTCCCGGTGGGGTTGAAATTGTCGAGATAGGTTTTGTATTGGGAAATGCGGCCACCGAGAATGACTTTCAATTCGTCGGACGGATTCAGCCGGATCGCGCCGTAGGTGCCGTAGTCTTCCGTGGTCACATCGCCCCAGGCACCGCTGTAGGTGAGACTCGGTTCGGGCTGGTTGAAGTTGTAGTTGAAGATGTTGGGAATCATCGGCGACCAACTATAAGTCTCCGTGGCGGTGGGAGCGTTCAACACGGAACGGTAGTAGTTGAATCCAAAGGAAACATCGTGCTCCCGACCGAAGAACTCAACCGGTCCCGAAGTATCGAAAGAGACCGAGTCCACATCTTCTTCCCCCGATCCCCAGGTCTGGGGGGCATAGCTCCTCCAGAAACTCATACCGGAACCGTCGCTGAGGTCGAGACTACCACCGCCGGCATAGGCCACTTTCCAACTTTTGGTGATGTCGAGATGCGAATATTTGGTTTTGATCGTCCAGTCGTTGTCGAGACGGTGTTCCAACTGGAAGAAGAGATTCGATGAATCCTGCTCGATCCGGCTGTAATTGGTCGCCCAGTTGGTGGAACGTGGCAGGTTCAGTACCGAACCGTCGGCGGCGAAGTAGGGCACCGCGCCCCAACTGCTCCCGCGCGGGTCCGTTTCCTGGAAACTGTAGCCGGCCGACAGGGTGGTGCTGTCTCCGAGATCGGCCTCGATGATCCCATAGGCGACATACTTGTCCTCCATGTAGCGATCCAGAAACGATTCCCGTTCCTGCGTGACCCCGACAAAGCGGGCGCGCACGCTGCCGTCTTCGTTGAGGGGCACGTTGATGTCCCCTTCCAACCGTCCGAAATCCCAAGTCCCCACGGTCCCCGTGATGTACCCACCGAACTCCTTGCCCGGACGCTTCCGGACCATGTTCACCGTCGCCGAGGGTTGGCCCGCCCCGGTGAGGAGACCATCGGACCCGCGAATGACCTCGAGCCGCTCGAAGATCGCGGAATCTTCCGGCATGCTCGCAAAGTCGGTCGCGGTACCGCTGCGGAGTCCGTCGAACTTGAGTTCTTTCACTTCAAAACCGCGGGAGTAATAGGCGGTCCGCTCGGAGTCGAGATTGGTCACGTAGACGCCCGTCGAATTCCGAAGCACGTCGGCTTGATTAAAAAGTCCCTCGGCCTCGATGCGGGAGCGATCGATCACACTGATGCTCTGCGGTGTCTCCTTGATCGTGAGCGGCAATCCCGTCGCAGTTGAGGGCGCTTCGTCATCGAGAATGAGGGGCGCGACCGTTTCGACCGGAGGAGCCACCACCACCGGGGGACTCGCCGGAACCGGAGCCACCGGCGCCGGAGCGGGACGGTGTTCCGGGGCGGATTTCACCACCGTCTCGCTGAGGGTCGCGGAGGCATCCGAAGCGGGGGGCGCGGTGGTCTCCTCAGTCTCTGCGGACGCACCGTCCGCCTGCGCCGGAGCGGCAGCGGCCTCTGTGGTGGGCGCGGGTTCCTGCGCATACACCGCGACGGAGATTCCCAGCAAGATGGCCAGGGTGGGAACGAGGCGGCCACGGGCCGACGTGAGGATAGGGAGACGATACATGAGCTTTGATCAAGGGTTGCTGAGGAGAAAGGGGGGAATTCTGCCCACACCCTTTCCGTAAAACGACGATACCCGGTTTTTCGGTCGATCAAGAAAAATTTGCAAACAAGACGCAATATCATTAAAAATCCGCAATTCGCCGTCAATGGGACCGGAAAACATCTCCGGCACTGGGCCTGCCACGTCTCTCTTCGAGTCGCGACTACAAGCGGGTCCTCCGCGTCTCACCCGCTTTTTCCTTTGCCCTTCCCCGGCCTCTTCCACTGCGGCTCCCACTCCGCCAGCGGCGTCCTCGCGGTCTTGAGGTATTCACCGATCTTCGCGGCGATCTCGGGATGCTGTCCCGCCACATCGGTCTGCTCGGCGACATCGTTTTTCTGATCGTAGAGCTTCACCGGGGCCTCCGGCCCGCCCTCCCGGATCCCTTTCCAGCGCCCGTCGTAGAGGGCCGCCTGTTTGAAACCGCCTTCGTGAAACTCCCAGTAGAGAAATTTGTGCTTTTTCTGCTGGTCGGGTTTGCCGGTGAGCAGCGGGACCAGGCTGATGCCGTCGAGATCGTCGGGAGTTTCCG
>CAYLJC010000584.1:0-2330 GCA_964383345.1 uncultured Akkermansia sp.
GTGACGCTTTTGGCGGTTCCGCCATACCGTTCTCCCGCATCCCCGCAGCAGTTCTCCAACCGTCCCGGCCGTGCGCCTGGCAGGATTACCGTGAGTCTCGATTCCCAACCAGATTCATCCCAAGCCGCAGCAGCCCCCCCGCGTCCCAGGATCGTGCGGCTGCCGCCGCCGGCCACCGCACCCGTCGCCCCGTGGATCGACACCCCGGTGAAATTCCCCGAGGTGGCCGTTTCCTGCCGATTGGCGGAAAGGAGCAGATCCCCCCCGGTCGTCCGGACGCTCGCCCCCGTCTCCAGGACGATGCTCCGCGCCGCGATCGCCGAAAACGCGCCCTCGCCGCTCGAGGCGATCATCGTGTCCTCCCTCATCACGAAATCCCGGTCAGCCAGGAGAGTGAGATCGTTGGCACCGCTCCAGAGAATCGCCGCACCCGTCTCCATCGTGATATCGCCGTTTCCCGTCCCCGTCTCCTGCCCCGTGATCGTAGTGGTGATTTCAAGCGAGCCGATGGTATTGAGAAAGGCGGCGATATCATTCGCATGAATCGTGGTGCCGTCGACTTCGCCGTTCCCGTCGCCCGCGAGGATCTGGATGTCGATGGGATCCAGCAAAAGCGTTCCCGCCCGGCCCGACGCCGCCGAGAGATCCACCTGCCCGATGAGGCTGTCGACGAACAGCTCGCGCCGACCCGAGAGTTCGGCGAATCCTCCGTTCCCGCCGAGCATTCCTCCCCGGACGGAAAGAGCCCCGTGAAAAACCAGCGATCCCTCCGCAAAGACGATCACCGACCCGCCCTCTCCGGTGCCGAGCGCATCGGCGCGGAGGAGCGATCCCCGCCCCACCGTGACCGTTTCCGCGTTGGTTAGGGCGGGATCCTTCCCCCCGCGACCGCCTCCGACGCGGATCGTTCCGCCCCCGCTCTCCCCATCGGCGAGAATCAAGCTGCCCTCGAAAAGGTCCACCGAGTTCCCCAAGATGACGATGTCCCCCCCCGCGCCGGAATCGCTCCCCGCCTCGATGACCCCGCCGACTTCGGCGCTGCCCTCCGGTCCGGCGTCGACGACGATCCGACCACCCTCCGCCTCGTCCGGACGCGAGGCCTCAAGGCGTCCGGTGGAGCGCACCTTGCCCCCGCCCGTGGCCCCGCCTCCGGGACGGCGACCACCCGCCCGCAGGAAAATCTGCCCACCCTCGCGGGTCACTCCCGTCGCCACGACACGGCCTTCATTTTTCACCGCCATGCCGTAGACATTGCCGCTGTAGGCCTTCAACTCCGCCACGTTGGCCGCTATCACTCCCTTGTTGACGACCCCTTCCTCCTTTTTTCCCCCGCTGGCACCGCGCACAAAAATCCGCTCGGACCCCGACTCGCGGATCAGCACCTCATTGCCCGCCGCCAGCCCCACCGTGCCGCGCGGCGCACGCAGGGAACCCGCGTTGTCCACCGTCGCGGCCACCAGGAAAATGTCGCCGTCAAAAGCGGAGATGCTCCCCAGATTCACCACCGCGGCCTGCGAATTCCCGCGAAAGGTCAGATCGCCTCCCGCGAGAAACGCTTCATTCGAGAGATCCAGCGTCGAAGCGGTGAATCCCGCCACATCCACGACCCCGTCACGCCCGATGACAATGCCGTTCGAGTTCAACAGAAAAATCCGCCCGTTCGCGAGGAGATGCCCGTCGATCCGCGAGAGCGATTCGCCGACGACCCGGTTGAGCGTCGCGCTCCCCCTGTCGGGCTGGACAAAACGGGTCGTCTCGCCCCCCGCGATGGAAAAGGAATTCCAGTCGATGATGCCCATCCGGGTCTCCTGGATCACCCGCAGCAGATCCCCCTGCTCCTGTATCCGGATCGCCCCCGCCCGCACTGCTCCGCCCGCCGGATTGGCCTGGGCCGGAGTGACTGCGCTCCATCCCAGAACAAAACCCACGCCGAAAAAGAGGCCGGAAAAAAGAACCGGACACCTCTTGCCACACCGGGCGCGATCCTGATTTTCGGAGAGGCTCCTCATGGGGTTCCACCTGATTCGGGTCTCGCGGCGGGAAAACACGGCGGCTTACTCTTCCTCCTGATCCGCCGCGGGGATGACATCGACGCGACCTTCCTTGACCTGGGCGAAGCCCTTGCCGTCCTTCACCGCCACGGCGAAAAAGGTCCCCCGGGCCGCCGCCACCCCGCTCGGCGTGCGCACCCGGAAGTCGAGCTCGCCGGCGGCTTCGGGTTTGAGCAGGGCGGAGAGGCTGCCGTCCTTCAGATCGATCATGACTTTTTTCGGCAGCGCCGTTTCATCGACCGCCTCGATGACGAACGCGCCGGCGCCGTCGCCGAAAAG
>CAYLJC010000585.1:0-2329 GCA_964383345.1 uncultured Akkermansia sp.
GCTTCATTTGGGCGACCACTTCGGCCATGTTTCCCGTCGGCATCGCGAGAATGACACAGTCGGCACCGGTGATGACTTCGTTCACCTCGGTGGAGGCGGATTCGACAAGTCCGGGGACCGCGAGGAGCCGGGTGACGGCTTCGGGACGGCGCGCCCAGGCGCTCAGGCGCACGCCGGGACATTTCGCCCGCACCGCCCGCAGGACCGACCCCCCGATGAGACCGGGGCCGAGTACCGCGACGTGATGAAACGGCTGTCCCTTGTCCGCACTCAGGGAACTTTGAAGTAAATTTTCTTCCCGGGGTTGTTGGGATCCGGGATCTGGACCTGGGTGCCGCGTTTGAGCGGTTCCCCTGTGGGCTTTTGCGAAGAATCGTATTTCTCAATGGAAATCGGGCCGAGTGCGGCGTTCGCTCCCGGCAGCGTCACCACGAGCGGATTGCCAGGGACGGCGTTGGCGTAGGGCATCTCCGAAGCCGAGGGAGGGGTGTTCGCGGCCGGTTTGGGTTCCGGCTCGGTCGGCTTGGGGGTATCGATTTCCCGCACGTCGCGCATCCCCGGGGCGGGGGCGGGACCGGGAGCGGGCGGCGGCGTCGCACCAGCGGACCCGGGTGCCGCATTGGCCCCGGTGTAGCCGAAACGTCCTCCGGTTCCTTCCGGCGGGGCGGGAATCTCACTTCCGGGAGCCTGTCCGTATTGGGCCGGCGGAACCGGAGCGGGTGGCTGGGGCGGAGGCGGCTGGTTCCGGCTTTTGCAACCAATAGCCAGAGTGGCGAGTCCCGCCGACAAAAGCATGGAACGGAGGAAGGAAGAGTTCATAACATGCGGGGTTATTACAGGTTCGCAAGAGATTAGAAAAAGTTTTAGGCTTTTCAAGAGGTAAAATACCCTCAAATCAAAACAGTGCGAATAAAAACCGGGAATTAAGACGTGCGAAAGAATAGTTTTGGTCAACTATTCTAAAAAATAATTTCCCTGCGGAGGCCTCGGCGGGATCAGTTCTTTTCTCCATCCGCGCCCCCCAATGTCCGGAATTCTCCGCCGGTGCCGCGGACGATGCGAGCCCATTCCCTGGCGTCGTCGTCCTTGGGTTCGAAGGCCACGAAATGCAACGGCACTTTCCCTCCGGGGCCCTCGCCGAGAGCTTCCACGGCTTCTTTGATCTTGTCGTAGGGAATGTTTTTGAACCCGCCCTCGGGACGCCATTGAAAACTCGCGTCGCTGATCAGAAAAACGACATCGGGCCGCATCGTGGTGGCCCGCTCCAGCACTCCGACGACGCCGGTGAGATTACTCACGACGGACTTCGAAGCGGAGCTCATCGTTCCGCTCGTGACCCATTTGTCGGCGACCCACCGCACGGCGAGTTCCTTGTTTCCCGCGGTCGCGGCGATGAGTTCTTCGGTGAAAGGCATGTAGTTGCCGGTGAATTGAATCAGGGAAAACCGGGAGACGATCGGGAGTGCCTCTATCAACCGGATGGTTTCCTCCTGGATGCGTTCGAGGGGAATGCCCGCTTTGTTCGCCTTGTTCACGACACTGGCGGAGACATCGAACAGCAGCAGGATGCGTTCCCCCTCCGCCTTCACCCCGAAAAAATCCATCCCTTCCCCGGTGCCGCCGCCCCCGCGAAGTCCCTCGCCCAGCCCCGCACCGAGCGCAGCGCTCCCGACGAGGCTGTCGACCTGATCCGAGATGAGTTCCGACGGATCGAGCGGCAGCATCTGGTCCAGATCGATCTGCGGGAGATCGGGCAGGGCGAAATCGATCGGTCGGGTGCTGATGAGTTTGTCATGGAAGGTTGGCTTCGGGGCCATGGCCTCGTGTTTGGCCACGTTCAAATTGTGCTCGGGCGTCTTCGGCGGAATTCGGACGACTTTTTTCATCTCGAAACGCGCCTCGGGCCGGGTGAAATGCTTCGCCACCGTCCAGAGACCAAAGAGAAAGAGGGCGATGAGATGGATCACGACGCTGCCGAAGAGGATGGACCCGATGAGGGCGCGCCGCTCGGCTTTCCTCTTTTCCTCTTTGGTGGCGGGAGGTTTTTTCCGCCGTTTCTTTTTCACCGGTGGCGGTTTCGGCGGCACCGGATCGAGGGACAGGGAGATCTCACTCATCTCCCCCTCCCGCGAAAGAAACCCCTTTGATCCCCGCCTCGGCGCAGGCGTTGAGGACATCGACGAGCCGTTGATGCGGCACGGTGTCGTGCGGCGCGAGAGTGACGAGGGCATCGGACCTGGCATTCTCCGCCGAGAGCCGGAAACGCTCCAGAACGGCGCGCAACTCGGGCAGGGAGGAACTCGTCGGCGAGTCGAGGGACTGCTCGTTG
>CAYLJC010000586.1:0-2328 GCA_964383345.1 uncultured Akkermansia sp.
CGTCCCGCGCCACGAGAAAACCCGAAGCGGCCTGTCTCTCGAAATCGTACGCTCCGCCTCCGAAGAACAGGTCGATGCCCACGCCGATGCGGGATTCGAGAAAGAGGCGGCGGGCGGCGGCGGCTTGCTCCGCGGGATCGTCGGGAGGCAAGAGGGTTGTCCCGGTCACCCGACCCTCTTGGGTCGCGGGCGGATCGAGGGAGCGGTCGGTGAAGGCCTCGCGAATGGACCGGGTGAAGGGCAATCCGGTTGTTTTTGTCCAGAGGGATTCGAAGCGCGACGAATATTCGGAGCGCAAAAATCGGGCGATCTCGCTGGTGCCTCCGGGCTGTCGCCAGTCGACGAAGATCTCGCGTCCGTGGTTTTCCCGCATGTGGCTGGCAAAGGCCTGTCCGAATTCGGCGCGGATGGATTCGTTGTGCGGGGTGATGATGACGAGCCGGTCGCCGGGCGCACCGTGGAGTTTCCGTTTGGCACCCTCGGGCTGAAAAGCGAAGGGGGCCACGAGCACGGCGGCGAGGAGGGCCAGGACGATGGAGATGCGGGAAGCCACGGGGGGGAAGCTGTTTCGCTTTTCAGGTGTTGGGGCGTTGGGAGCAGAGAAACATGTCAATATTTCCAGGCATGTGTTAGCATTTCAGGATGACGATGTCTTCGGGTGTGGCGGAGGCGTGGAAACGGGTTTCGGTGTCGCGGATGACGCGGTGGGGATTCAATTCGGAAATGTGAAGCGGGGTCTCGTGCCCATCGCATTTCAGGGAGTATTGGGCGGTTTCGCCGAGGTAGACGGATTCGATGAGACGCCCGGTGATCGCGTTTGCCGCAGGCGGGTCGGCGTGGAGGGAGAGACATTCGGGTCGGATCGAGAGCAGCACCGGTTCCCCGGGGGCGGGCTTCCAGTCCGGTGCGGCGAGGCGGCCGCTGAGTTCTCCGATCCCGGTGCGGATGGAGTATTCGTCCCCCGAGACGGTCGCGATGGTCCCTTCGATCAGATTGGTCTCGCCGACGAAGCCGGAGACAAAAGCGGATCGGGGACGGCGGTAGAGATCTTCGGGTGTGCCGGTCTGGGCGATTTTTCCCGCCTCGAGGACCGCCATGCGATCCGCCATGGAGAGCGCCTCTTTCTGATCGTGGGTCACGTAGACCGCGGTGAGACCGAACTCTTTGCAGATGCGGCGGATCTCGCCGCGCATTTCGATGCGGAGCTTGGAGTCGAGGTTGGAGAGCGGTTCGTCGAGGAGGAGGCAGCGCGGTCGGATCACGAGGGCGCGGGCGAGGGCGACGCGCTGCTGTTGGCCGCCCGAGAGTTCGTTGATCCGGCGGGTGCCGAGCCCGTCCATTTTCACCATGGCGAGGGCCTCGTCGACGCGTCGCCGGATCTCGGTTTTGGTGACGCGCCGCTCTTCGAGTCCGAAGGCGACGTTGCGAAAGACGTTGAGGTGGGGCCAGAGGGCGTAGCTCTGGAACATCATTCCGGTCTCGCGCCGGTGCGGTGGCAGGCGGGTGACGTCGTCCTCGTCGAAGTGAATGGCACCCGCGTCGGGGAGATGCAATCCGGCGATGGCGCGCAGCAGGGTGGTCTTGCCGCTGCCGGAGGGACCGAGGAGGAAAAAAAGCTCCCCGGCCGCGATAGCGAGGTCGAGGTGATCGAGGGCGACGACATCGCCGAAACGTTTCACAAGGTTGCTGATGCGGATCGTTACCATGGCCGATGCCGATGTAGCCGAATCTGAACGAGTGGACAAGAAAATATAAAATACCGTCAAGTCCGCATGAAAGTTCTCGCGGCCCGCCCATTCCTCTGATTGTATGGCCGGGTGAAAAAACTTTGGAGATCAATCGGGCCGGCCATGGTGGTGGCGGCAGTCGTTCTGGGACCGGGCAGCATTCTGACCAGTTCCAAAGTAGGCGCGGGATTCGGCGGCAGCGGCATTCCCGTCGTCTTGGCGGCGGCGATCATGATGATAGGGATGGTCGCCCTCGCCGCCCGTATCGGCGTCAGCTACCAGGGCAGTACCTGCGACGAACTCACCACGCGGCTGGGACGGCCCCTCGCGGTGGTGGTCGGACTGATCCTCTTTTTTGTCGTGGCGCTGTTCCAGTCGAGCAACAATCTCGCCATGGTCGCGGGGCTGGCTCCTCTCGTCGAAATGATCAACGGCGGCAAGCCCATCGGGACCAACACCCAGATCGTGCTGCTGCTGGTTTTCAACAGTGTGCTCGTCGGTGTCCTCTACCTGATGCGGGATCTCTACAAGTCGGTGGAAAAACTCATGAAATTCCTCATCGGGGTGATGGTGATCGCCTTCCTCTTCAATTTTCTGATCG
>CAYLJC010000587.1:0-2319 GCA_964383345.1 uncultured Akkermansia sp.
ATGAATCTCGCTCTCGGTAAGCTGGGTGTGGCGCAACTTTTCGAGGGCATCGGAGGCGTTGGAAACAAGCTCGCGGATGAAAATCTCCTTGTCGGTGTAAAGAGAGTTGATGACGATGTCGAGGACCTGGCTGACCTCGGCCTGGAACTCGCGTTTTTCGGGAGTGGTGGATGTTGCCATGGGATGATGCGAATGAAAATGGAGGGGTGATACAAATCGAGCCTCGAAAATGGAGACACGACGGGGAAAGTCAAGCGGTCGTCTTTCTCGGACGCTCGCTGTCTCGTTCGCCTTGTTTTGGTCTATGACAAGGAACGACGCGACGAGAGAAAGCCAGAACGCGCGGAATCAAAGTGTCGCGAGCAATTTCTCGTGGATCCCACCGAATCCGCCGTTGCTGAAGACGATGATAACATCGCCGTCGCGGGCCTCTGCTTCGAGGCGGGCGACGATGGCATCGGCGTCGGGCTCGTAAAAAGCGGGGATGCCCCCGGCGCGCAGCGTCGTCATGAGCAGGTCGGTGTCGAGCCGCTCGTCTTCGGCGAGACGGTCGGCGCGGGCGACCGCCGAGAGACAGACTCCGTCGGCCCGCCCGAGCGCTTCCGGGAGGGCTTCCTGGAAGACATTGCGGCGCGTTGTGTTGGAGCGCGGTTCGAAAACGGCCCAGATCCGGGCGCCATCGAAGCGGCGGCGCATCCCCGCGAGGGCCTCGCGGATGGCGGTGGGGTGGTGGCCGAAGTCATCCACCACGGTGATGCCCCGCCCCGTGACCCCGCGCACTTCCTGGCGGCGGCGCACTCCGCGAAAACGGGCGAGTCCCTCCCGCATCTCCTCCGGACTCACTCCGGCGAAGCGCGCGGCGGTGACCGCCATGGCGGCGTTGCGGACATTAAATTCCCCGTTGAGCGGAATCTCGTAACGCTCCCCTTCGAGGGTAAAAAAAGTGCTGTCGGCCCGGTAGTCGACCTCGGAGATCCGCGCCTCGCATTCTTCGGAAAATCCGACCCGCTTCATCGGCGAATGCCCCTCGGAGGCGAAAACGTCGAGGCAGTTTGGATCGTCGCCGTTGATGAGGGCCAGCCCGTTTTCCGGCACGAGCCGGATCATGTGGCCGAAGGTTTTCCGGATCGCGGCGAGATCCTCGAAGATGTCGGCGTGATCAAACTCGATATTGTTGACGATCGCCACCTCGGGGAGGTAATGGATGAATTTGGAACGCTTGTCGAAAAAGGCCGAATCGTACTCGTCGCCCTCGAGCACGGTGAGATCCGACGGGGTGAAGCGCGCCCCCTGCTTCAGATTCCCGGGAAGCCCGCCGATAACGAAGCTCGGGTTCCGTCCGGCGGATTCGAAAATCCAGGTCAGGAGCGAGGCGGTCGTGGTTTTCCCGTGAGTTCCGCTGACGACGAAATTTCGTTTTCCCCGTAGGACCTGGTCGCGCAGCAACTCGGGCAGGGAGACGTAGTGGAGCTTGCGCCGCAGGACTTCCTCGACCTCCGGATTCCCCCGGCTCTGGGCGTTGCCGATGACAAACAAATCGACGTCGTCGGGGATGTTTTCCGCCCGGTACCCGTCGAGAATTTCGATGTCGCGGTCCCCGAGGAAAGATTTCATCGGCTCGTAAACGGCCGAGTCGGAGCCTGTCACCCGATAGCCCGCCTCGCGGAAAGCAGCCGCCACCGACCCCATCGCGGTCCCGCAGATGCCCATGAAATACAGATGCTTGTCGGTGGCGGAGGGATCGATCATGGCAAAATAGTCGCAAAAAAGGGAACCGCTGGGGAAATCGCTGGTGAGATCGCCGCCCGATCCATTTCGGGCGGTCGGGAAACGGGGTTTCTACGATCTTTTCCCCGTTCCCGCAATGTCTTTTGCAGGATCGCAGATTTCTCCCCCGCTTCCCCTCCCGACGAAAATTCCATACCGGTGCGGGATAGCCCGTTACGACAAAAAATCGCACGCTAACACGCAATTGACCGCGCCGGACCATGGCGCGAAGCTCAACAATGGGTACTTTTGTCAAGCACCAGCCTCCTTCACGTGGCGGAGTGAAGGCCCCTCTGGGCCTCGGTATTCTCTGGGCCTTGACACTCGGCGTGATCTGGTTCGTCTATCGCGATTCCGAAGGGGAGAGCGACGGGTTCCTCCATTTTCTCGCCCGCTTCCACATCGTCATCGTCCACTTTCCCATCGGCGTCATCTTCCTCGCCGCGCTGATGGAGTTCCTCTCCCGTCTCACCGCCTTTTCCCACCTCAAAAACACGGTTCCCTTCGTCCTCTGGCTCTCTTTTCTCGGGGCGATCTTCGCGACCATGGCGG
>CAYLJC010000588.1:0-2317 GCA_964383345.1 uncultured Akkermansia sp.
AGGATTGATATGAGAGGAACTGTAGCCGCCATAGCGTCGGACCGTTCCTCAAGAAGCTCGTTCGATTTCAATTTTCAAGCAGGTTGACACGATCAACGCTGTTGGTTGCCACTTATCGCATTGTCGTGCAGTGTGTTATTGGATTTTCACGTTACACGACAAGAATGGAATCATATTCCGGCCGGTCGATCCAGTCTGAAAACGCTCGAGTTTCGGCAGTTCGGCAGCGAACGGAGGACCGCCCACCCGGGCGTGGTGGCGGACGCGACGATCGGAAATTCCGCTTATCCTCGCCTCCCGCCGCGCGAATACGGGCTTTCAAAGAGAGCGGCGATTGGGGAGGATGGAACCATGAAAACCCGCCTCTCCCTTGCTTTCCTCTTCCCGCTCGCGGCGCTCTTTCCCCTCGTCGCCCCAGCGGCGGACCGCCCCAACATCGTTTGGATCGTCTCGGAGGACAGTTCGAAGCATTACCTGAAACTCTTCGACGAAAACGGGACAAGCACCCCGCACATCGAAGCGCTCGCGGCGGAGGGGATCACCTTCACCCGCGCCTTTTCCCACGCCCCGGTCTGCTCGGTGGCCCGCTCCACCCTCGCGACGGGCTGCTACGCCCCGCGCCTCGGCCTCCAGTTCCATCGCCGCATCACGCCCGCGACTCTGCCCGGGGGACTCAAGCCCTTCAGCGCACTTCTCCGCGATGCCGGATATTACACTTCGAACCGCTCGAAAGAAGACTACAATTTTGCCAAACCCACAGGAACCTGGGACGACTCTTCCAAACACGGCGACTGGCGCAACCGCCCCGATCCGGCGATGCCATTTTTCCACATGCAGAGCCATGCCCAGTCGCACGAGAGCAGTCTCCATTTCGATCAATCCCTCACGGAAACCGATAAAACCGGCCACGATCCCGCTGCGGTGACGCTGCCGCCGTATTTTCCCGACACTCCCCTCTTCCGCCACACTTTCGCCCGCTACCTCGACCGAATCCGGCTCATCGACGACATCGTCGGGGAGACCGTCGCGAAGCTGCGAGAGGACGGACTTCTCGAAGACACCTTTGTTTTTTACTTCGGCGATCACGGCGGGGTCCTGCCGCGGAGCAAGGGGTACCTCTACGAAAGCGGACTGCACGTGCCCCTCGTCGTGCGCATTCCCGAAAAGTGGAAACACCTCGTCGATCTCGAGCGCGGCTCGGAGCAGCGGGGCTTTGTCAGTTTCATCGACTTCGCGCCCACCGTGCTGCACCTCGCCGGTGTGACGATACCCGGGGAAATGGACGGCAGGCCGTTTCTCGGTCGGAACGTCTCCGGCGAGGAAGTTTCCCGGCGGAACTCAACCCTCGGCTACGCGGACCGCATGGATGAAAAATACGAACCGGTCCGCTCGCTCCGCGTCGGAGACTGGAAATACCTGCGGCACTACCAACCGCACTACCCCGACGCCCTCCAAAACAACTACCGTTATCGCATGGCCGCCTACCGCGAATGGCGCGATCTCTACGACGAAGGCAAACTCGGCTCGGACCAGCGGCAGTTCTTCGAAGCCAAATCCCCCGAGCGGCTCTTCGACCTGCGGAACGATCCGCACGAGGTCACCAACCTCGCCTCCGATCCGGCCCATCGGGCGAAGCTCCTCGAGATGCGCGCCGCCCTGCGCGAAAAACTCAAGTCCCTCCCCGACCTCGGTTTTATCCCCGAAAACATTCTCGTCAGGGAGGCGATGGACGATCCCGTCGGCTACGGAAAAGCCCGCGCCGCCGGGATCGCCGCCCTCATCGACACCGCGGATCTGATGCTGCACCCCTTTGCGGAAAGCGAAGCCGCCCTGCGCGAAGCGCTCGATTCGGACGACGCGCGGGTCCGCTACTGGGCGGCCGCCGTCTGCGCCGCCTACGGAGAGGCTGCCGCGGAACTGGAGGATCCCGTCCGCAATCTGCTCGACGACCCCGACCCCATGGTGCGGGTGCGGGCGGTGGAATGCCTCGGTTTGCTCGGCGGGATCGATCCCCGCGGACCGCTCATCGCGATCACCAACGGCACCGACGATCCCGTCGAAAAACTGATCGCCCTGCAGAGCGCCGCTTTTTTCCACAACCACCCCGCGTTGGCCTTCCCCTTCGACGCCAGTGCTTTTGGCCCCGTCGCCCCCGGCGGCGAAGCGGAACGCCGCATCCTCTATTTTCGCGGAGACTGGATCGGGAAAACGCGTTTGAAGTGACCGGACTCACATTTCCACCACCACCTTGCCGACATGCTTCGCGCCCTCCAGCCGGGCGTAGGCGTCTCCGGCGCGGTCGAACGAAAAGGTGCTG
>CAYLJC010000589.1:0-2312 GCA_964383345.1 uncultured Akkermansia sp.
TCGACGTGGCCGGGAGTGTCGATGATGTTGAAGCGATGTCCGTTCCAAAAACAAGTCGTTGCGGCGGATTGGATCGTGATGCCGCGCTCCTGCTCCTGCTCCATGAAGTCGGTCGTGGCCGAGCCCTCGTGCGTCTCACCGGCCTTGTGGATTTTTCCGGTGAGCTTGAGAATACGCTCCGTGGTGGTCGTTTTGCCGGCGTCGACGTGCGCGAAAATGCCGATATTTCTGTATTTGGAGAGGTCTGTCATCTACCTGGGTGTTTTGGATTGAACCGTTTTTTCGAGCGTATAGTTGATCAAAGCCGCCCGATGGCAACCTAGAATTCCGATTTCAGCGGATTATTCTCGACAATCAGCCCGGAAACGGCTACCGCCCGGTTGGGCCGGGACGACCTTCCCGAGAGCCCCCGGAGAGAACGGAGAGTTTCAAAACAATTCCCTCTGTCCCGGCATGGTCCGGCGAAATGCCGCTGTGGAAAGTTTGCCATGGGGGAAGTTTTGTTCCCGGTCGGGAAATCCGGCGCGGCGTTTCGAGATCGCGACGAGCTGACCGATCTGCTCCGCGAGCGGACCGGTTCCGGTCATGCGCTGTCCGAAGGCGGGGTCGTTGAGGGCTCCGCCGCGGACTTCGCGGATGCGGTTGAGGATGAGGTCTTTTTTCCCGGGGGCGAATCGATCCAACCAGGCGGCGAAGATATCTTTCACCGCGTGGGGGAGACGCAGGAGGGCGGCGGAAGCGAAACTCGCGCCGTGTCCGGCCGCCGCCTGCATGAGGGCGGGGATTTCGTGGTCGTTGAGTCCGGGAATGACGGGGGCGATGGAGACGCCGACGGGAATGCCGGCCGCGCTGAGGAGACGCATCGCCTTGAGGCGGGCGGCGGGCCGGGAGGCACGGGGCTCGAGCGTGGAGGAGAGGACGGGGTCGAGCGTCGTCAGGGAGAGGACTACCTGTGCGGCCCCGTGTGAGGCGAGTTCCCCGAGGAGGTCGAGGTCGCGGGTGACGAGGGCGTTTTTGGTGATGAGGCCGACGGGATTCCGGAAATCGGCGAGGACGGCGAGACATTGCCGCGTGATCCGCAGTTCGCGTTCGAGGGGTTGATAGGCATCGGTCACCCCGCTGCATGCGAGCGCGACGGGACGCCAGGATTTTTTCCCGAGTTCCGCTTCGAGCAACTCGGGGGCCTTGTCCTTGACCAGGATGCGGCTTTCAAAATCGAGTCCGGAATTGTAACCGAGGTACTCGTGATACGGGCGGGCGTAGCAGTAGGCGCAGCCGTGTTCGCAGCCGCGATAGGGATTGAGGCTGTGGGAAAAACCGATGTCGGGGCTGTGGTTGCGGCTGATGACGGAGCGGCTTTCGTCCCGGAGCCAGGTGGTTGGGGTGCGGCGGGGGGCGGGGTCGGGATCGGTTCGCGCGATCTCTTCCCAAGCTCCGTCGTCCGGGACGATGGAGGTGGCTTCAAAGCGATTCGGCGGATTCTCAATCGTCCCGCGCCCGCGAGGGGAAAGGTGAATAGACATGACAGGATTTCAAATGAACAGTATTCCATGCGCTTGTCAACAGGGTATGGGAGGCGGCCGGACCGTGGCAACCATCCCCGGGCGGGAGTTTCAGCGATCCTCTGGCTCCGCGGACGCCGGGCGGAGCCGTGCCTTGATGCTGGCGAGAAGATCCCCTGCGGAGTGACTTCCCTTTTTCAAAACGGCGCTGACGCGATCCCGGAGAAAGGCGGACTCGTCGCTGGTGGGGTCTTTCCCGCTCATCACGATCACGGGAATGGATTTCAAATGAGGATCTTCGCGGAGACGGTCGAGGAAGGCGAACCCGTCCATCCCGGGCATGATGAGGTCGAGGATGATCGCGGCGGGCCGGGTGCGGTCGAGCACGGCGAGAGCCTCGCCGCCGTCGTGGGCGAGGGTGGTGGACCAGCCGGCCGCCTCGAGGATGCGGCTCATGGACTCTAGCGAGTCCACATCGTCATCGACGAGAAGGAGGTTGCGCTGGGGAGAGCGTCGCGTCACCCGCGAGATGACGCGGCTGAGTCGTTCGACGTCGATGGGTTTGACGAGGTAGTCTTCGACGTCGAGGGCAAGACCGTTTTCCTGCTCGGCCATGACCGAGACCATGATCACGGGGATGGATTGGGTCGCGGGAGAATCCTTGAGGGCGCGCAGCACCTCCCAGCCGTCTTTACCGCCGGGCATGACGACGTCGAGGGTGATCGCGTCGGGGCGGTGTTCCTCGGCGAGGCGCAGGCCCGAGTCCCCGTCCTCGGCGGTGAGAACGCGGTGCCCGTCGTTGGTAAGAAT
>CAYLJC010000590.1:0-2310 GCA_964383345.1 uncultured Akkermansia sp.
GAGGTCGTTTCCAATGCGATCCACAAATTTTCCCGCCGCGCCAAGGCCGAATATGTCGCGATCAACTGCGCCGCGATTCCCGGCAATCTGCTCGAGAGTGAACTGTTCGGCCACGAAAAAGGGGCTTTCACCGGAGCGGTGAACCAGCGGGTGGGGCGTTTTGAACAATGTGACGGCGGCACCCTTTTCCTCGATGAAATCGGGGACATGCCGCTGGAGATCCAGAGCAAGTTGCTCCGTGTCCTCCAGAGCGGGGAATTCTCCCGCGTCGGTGGCAACCAGACCCTGCACAGCGATGTGCGCATCCTCGCCGCGACCAACAAACGCCTCGAAGAGGAAGTGGAGAACCACCTTTTCCGGGAAGATCTTTTTTATCGCCTCAATGTCGTGCGCATCCATATTCCGCCGCTCCGCCGCCGCGTCGAGGACGTGCCTTTGCTCGCCGAGTACTTCCTGCGAAAGCGCACCGAGGCGGGAAAAAACCGTGCGATGCGGTTTTCGAAAGAAGCGGTCGAGATGCTGGAGGCCTACCATTGGCCCGGCAATGTCCGTGAGCTGGAAAATCTGGTGCAGCGCGCCTGTGTTCTCGCCTCGGGCAATGTGCTCCTGCCCGGCGACCTGCCTTTTGACCAGAGCGGTGGCAGTGAAAACGAGCGCACCGTGCTGGAGCGGTCCGCCGAGCGTTTCCTGCGGGCGGCGCAGGCTTCGGGAGAATCACCGGTCGAACTGGCGATGCGGGCGCTCATCGAGACGGCCCGGCGCGAGACCGGGAGCGACGAAAAGGCCGCCGCCCTGCTCCATCTCAGCGTCGCCGGGATGCGGGATCGGCTCGGGGAAAAGGGGAAGGGAAAACCCGAACGAAGCGGGTCGTGAAGGCGGTCGGAGCGTTTTTCACGATGCCTTTCCGGAAATAGAGATTGAGCATCGTGCCGCCATCCGCTTAGCAGCCTGTGGAATAACGCCTCTTTCTTGACAATCTGTTAGTGCGCGGATTTCCTTCACTGCGAGTCATTCCCGATGGGGAAAGATTGAGATTCCGAAGTGGCGTTCGGTGCGATGCTAGGGACAGGCTGTTGCTTGTCGGAGTTAGAGTTCTTTTGATTAAATGTTCAAAAGAATAAATTTTTTTACTTGCGGTTTGGCCCAAAGGTCTCAGAGTGAATCACTTCACCATGAGTATCCCACTCTCGGAACAAAAAATCGTTGCCCTCAGTTCTGGCGGTGTCTGCGCTTTTCCTGGTTGTGGGGAGTCGCTCGTGAACACCGAGGCGGGAGAATCCTCCATCATCGGTCAAATGGCGCACATCGTCGCCCAACAGCGACAAGGACCGCGTGGGAGATCTCAAATGTCCGACGTCGACCGGGACAAGGCCTCCAATCTGGTTTTGCTTTGCGGTAAACATCACAAGGTAATCGACGATCACCCTCACGTTTACAGCGTCCATGTTCTCCGCCAGATGAAGGCGGATCATGAGGAGCGGATCGCCTCTGCCACTCGGGGTCCCGAATTTCAGACGCCGAAGGCGCTGGTTGCTGAAACTGTCCATAGCACGCTGCTGCGGGTCTCCCAGATTCCGAAGTTTGTTTACTCAGCACCCTGCGACTATGGCGACTGTCAAAAGCAGGAAGTGGTGAAGTTGTTGAACTACGATAAGATCCCCCGCGACGAATACCTTCCATTTCTCTTGCGGGAGCGGCGTATCTTCGCGTTCCAGAATCTTACGCAATACTCCAATCCGTTCTCGAAGGTCGCCAATCCGTTGGATGCCGTCGAGATCCCGATGGAAGATTTCTGCTCCGGTCCCGAAGGGAAGCGCCGCTTTGTCAGCCTCCTGAACAGCGCTATCGCTGGACACTGTGGTCGGCGAAGAGTCCGCTTCGACCGAGAGCACCACCGCTATTACTTTGTCCCTGTCGAAAAGGGGATGGACCGCGCTGAATCCTACAAGAGCCTGAACAACAGGAATTCCAGCCGGAACGTCGTGTGGAACCCGAAGAAGAGAAGCACTGGCGAGGGCCGTTCTTTCTGGCTCCATCTTGCCGCTGACCTCTCTTTCCACAGAATGGGGGAGAAAGAATGGTGTTTCAGCATTCGTCCCGAGCGTCACGTCACACAAGACGGGGAAATTCCCTACAATCCAAATTACGTGGGGCGGAAAGTGACCAAGCTAAAGGCTCGCATGTTCAACGATGCCTATCTGGGCGAAGTCCACTTTTGGCGGGCCTTCCTCTCCGGCGGCAAACCTCGATTTATCCTGAACTTCGGTCGACAGTCGGCGATCATTGAAACGGAACTTCTGCCGGTCGAAG
>CAYLJC010000591.1:0-2306 GCA_964383345.1 uncultured Akkermansia sp.
ACCCAAAACCGAACCGGCTCCTGCCGCTCCGTAACCCAGGCTCATACCAGCGGCGTGGCGACGCGGAACCCGGGAAGAAATTCCAAAACGAAATCCCGAAAAAATCCGGTCAACAGGAGAAAATTTCACTTGTTCGGAAACCAAGATTTCCCCATGCTGACAATATCATGATCAAAGGACTCGCCAAAGATTTCAAAGAATTCGCCTTCAAGGGAAACCTCGTGGACATGGCTGTCGGCATCATCATCGGCGGGGCCTTCGGGACCGTCGTGAAAAGCCTTGTCGACGACATCTTCATGCCTGTCATCGGATACCTGACCGGCGGAGTCGACTTCAGTGACAAGTTCCTCACCCTCGGCAGCGTGCCCGAGGGATCCACCGCCAAAGCCGCCGCCGAGGCCGGCGAGGTGGTGCTTCTCACCTACGGCAATTTCATCACCGCCTTCATCAGTTTTCTCATCCTTGCCTTCGTGCTCTTCCTGGTGATCAAAAAGTTCATGGAAGCCCTGCGCAAAGAGGAAGAGGCACCCGCACCCGAAGCTCCTCCAGCCGATATCGCCCTGCTCACCGAAATTCGCGACCTCCTCAAGCAACCAAAACCCTGAGAAAAGCGGACGCATTCAATCAAAAGTGAGAAAAATTTTAAATTTATCACTTTTTTTTGAGAAACAAGTAGACAACGGCGGCCCGATTGGGTATTCTTCGCAAGTTGTTTTTAGGGTTGTTGTTGCCCTGAGTTTCATTGCTTGGTTGTTGTTGTGGGCGTGGTTTTCACCCGCTTGCGCGAATAAAAAAGCCTCTCCGGTCACTCGGAGAGGTTTTTTTGTGGCCCTTTCGGAAGCTTCCCGTAACTTCCTCCCCCCGGCCTTTCCAGTAGCCTGTCCCTCTCCCTCCACTCCCGCGCATCGCTCCAAATAGCCTGTCCCTCTCCCTCCACTCGTCCCTCTCCCTCCACTCCCCTGCATCGCTCCAAATAGCCTGTCCCTCTCCCGCATCGTCCCTCTCCCGCATCGCATTCCCTCACCGCAAATAGCCTGTCCCTCCCGTGTCTTCTCACCGCAAATAGCCTGTCCCTCCCGTGTCTTCTCCTCTGACCATTGCTGATCGCACCTTTTCCTCCCGGCTCCTGCTTGGGACGGGTAAGTTTGCATCCCACGAGATCATGCGCGACGCCCTCGACGCCTCCGGCACGGAGATCGTGACGGTGGCGCTGCGCCGCGCCGATCTCAGCGGCAAGAGCGACCCCTACGCGAACATTCTCGAATTCATCGATCCGCAACGCTACCTTCTCCTCCCGAATACCTCGGGAGCGATGAACGCGGAGGAAGCGGTCCGCCTCGCCCGTCTCGCCGCCTCGGCGGGACTGCCGAAGTGGGTGAAACTGGAGATCCATCCCGACCCCTCCTATCTCCTCCCCGACCCCATCGAGACACTCAAGGCCGCCGAAATTCTCGTGAAGGAAGGGTTCACCGTGCTGCCCTACATCAACGCCGATCCCGTCCTCGCCAAGCGTCTCCAGGATGTCGGGACCGCCACGGTGATGCCACTGGGGGCGCCGATCGGATCGAATCAGGGCATCGCAACCCGACGTCAGATCGAGATCATCATCGCCCAGGCCACCGTGCCCGTCGTCATCGACGCGGGCATCGGACGCCCCAGTCACGCCGCCGAAGCCCTTGAGATGGGGGCCGACGCCGTTCTCATCAATACCGCGATCGCCATCGCCGCCGATCCCGTGTCGGTCGCGCGGGCATTCCGCATGGCCGTTGCGGCCGGCCGCATCGCCTACGAGTCGGGCGGCATACCCGAAATCTCCACGGCCGCCTCCGCCAGCAGCCCGCTGACCGGGTTTCTTTTTTCCGGCGACCAGGCCTGAGGGCAGATCCGTCCGAGCGCGACTCTCCCATGACTGATCCCGCCCTCCCTGCCCCACTGACGGTGGACATCATCCTGCCGCTCCATCTCTCCGAAGACGAAACCGCCCGACGCAAGGCGATCGCTCGCAAGTTGAAGGTGCATCCCGGCCGCATCCAAACGATGCGTCTGCAAAAGCACTCCATCGACGCGCGGAAAAAAGACATCAAAGTGCAGTTGCGTTTTGCCGTCGGTATCGACACTCCTCTCCCCGAGACCAAACCCATTCGCCTCGACCTGCCTTCGGTCGCGGCTTCGCCCAAAACGGTCCTCATCGTCGGGAGCGGTCCCGCTGGTCTCTTCGCCGCCCTCACCGCGATCGAGCGGGGCTGGCGTCCCATCGTTCTGGAGCGGGGCAAGGATGTTTCGGCGCGCCGTTACGATCTCGCCCC
>CAYLJC010000592.1:0-2289 GCA_964383345.1 uncultured Akkermansia sp.
GGCAACGGGGTCTCCATCATCATCACGGTGAACATCATTTACGCGTTGCCGGGAGCGCTCTTCCAGGTCTACAACACCTACGTGGCGAGCGCCGGAGACAATCTCCTGCGTCCCTTCCAGCTCGTCGCCCTGATCGCCTTCCTCTTTTTTGTGGTGGCGGCGGTCATCGCGATCACCCAGGCGAACCGCCGGGTTCCGATCAACTACGCCAAACAGGTTCGCGGGGGCAAGATGTACGGGGGGCAGTCCCAGCACATGCCGCTGAAGGTGAACTACGCCGGGGTCATGCCCATCATTTTCGCCCAGGCCATCCTGATGTTCCCTTCGCAGATCATCGGCTGGGCTTTTCCCAACGAGGTCTGGGCGCAAAATCTGTCGATCACCCTCGGGGGCGGCGGAAACGGCCTGGTCTTCTACGCCCTCACCGGTCTGATGATTTTCTTCTTCAGCTATTTCTGGGTCGCGACGATGTTCCAGCCGAACCAGATCGCGGATGATCTCAAGAAAAACGGCGGATATATCCCCGGCGTCCGCCCCGGAAAGCCCACGGCCGAGTTTCTCGACCGGACGATGAGCCGACTCACCTTCGCCGGGGCGATTTTCCTCACCGTGGTGGCGATTCTCCCTCCCATCCTCACCGCGCTGATGGGAGTGCCGCCGCTCGCGTCGCAATTTTTCGGAGGCACCGGTCTCCTCATCATGGTCGGGGTGCTCCTCGATGTGATGCGCCAGGTCGAGACGCACCTGATCCAGCGCCATTACGATGGTTTCCTGCGGAAAGGCAAGATGCGGGGCCGCTACGAGCGACCCGGCATCAAGGGGGCTCCCGCCAGCGGCAACCAAATTCTCTGGCTCCTCGTGATCGCCGCGATCCTCATCATCGGCGGTATCGTCTACTACGAGGTGGCGAAGCAGTAATCGTCGCCGCTTTTGCCATGGCCAAGAGGAAATCAAAAATCCAGCTCCGCTCCGGGAGCGAACTCGACGGTTTGCGCGAGGCCGGAGCCAAAGCGGCGGAAGTCCTCCGGCTCTGCGCCGATCTGGCCAAGGCCGGGACCACCACCGGGGAGATCGATCTCGCGGCCCGCGATTTCATGGCGGATCGCTCCTGCGTCAGCGCCTTCCTCGGATACAAGGGGTTCCCCGGCCAAATCTGCATTTCGGTCAACGAGGAGGTGGTCCACGGCATCGGCGGCACCCGGGTTCTTGCGGAGGGCGATGTCGTCAAGATCGACGTGGGCATCCGCACGGAGAGCGGCTGGATCGGGGACAACGCGAAAAGCGTTCCCGTGGGTGCGATCCCGGAGGAGGCGACCCGGTTGCTCGCGGCTACCGAAGAATCGCTCCACCTCGCGATCCATCAGGCGAGGGAAGGGGAGTTGCTCTCCTCCGTTTGCGGAGCGGTCGAAGCGCACGTCAGCCCGTTCGGTTACACGGTGGTGAAGCAGTTTGTCGGTCACGGGGTCGGACGCAAACTGCACGAGGAACCCCAGGTCCCGAACTACTGGGACGCCCGCGAGATGAAGGCCCGCCATTTTAAAAATCCGCGGCTCCAGGCGGGCATGGTCCTGGCGATCGAACCGATGGTCAACGCCGGGACGGAAGAGATTCTCATTCTGGAGGATGACTGGACCGTGATCACCGCGGACCGCGCCCTCTCCGCGCACTTCGAACACATGATCCTGGTCACCGACGATGAGCCGGAAATCCTCACCCCGCGGGTGCGGAGCTATGTTCCGGCGGAGGTTTGAGCCTCCTGCGACGCCCACAAGGGAAGACCCTAAAAACTTTTCAAAAATTCCAAGATTCAGACAAAACACTGGTTGCGAGACGGAAAATCTGTAGTACACATTCCATCCCCGCGCCCGAAAGCTCGCGGGGGTCATTTTTTAAAGAGGATACCCGATGTTTTCTCTTTCGTTGACGACCAACGCTCCCCCCCATTTTCATGAAAGTCAGGCCATCTGTGAAACGTCTTTGTAGTGATTGTCGCATTATCAAGCGGCAGGGTGTCCTCCGTGTCATCTGCACCAATCCCCGCCACAAGCAGCGCCAGGGGTGATTTTTTCTCAACTCTATTTACATTATGGCACGTCTACTCGGAGTCGAAATCCCCAACGAGAAACGCATCGAAGCGTCTCTCACCTACATTTATGGCATTGGTCACGCCACGGCCGCTAAAATCCTGGAAGAAGCGGGCGTCGACCCGGGGGTTCGCACCGGTGAGCTTTCGGACGAGCAGACGAGCCGCATCGCCAACGCCATCACCGGCGGCGGCGTGATGATCGA
>CAYLJC010000593.1:0-2266 GCA_964383345.1 uncultured Akkermansia sp.
GAGCGGTTCGGGACAGGTCGAGGGGTGCCCCAAAGCCCCACCCCTCGAACACCCCTGCCCGCCCAAGAAAAAGCGGAGCGCTGCGAGCGGGCGCAGTCGGTCCCGGCTCGCCCTGCGGGCCGCTATGCTGAGCCTCCTGCGGCTGCGCTCCGTCCGCTCTCGCGCGACGAGAATTCCCGAAATCCTGCCCAAGGGCGGCGCGATGCTGATTTCTCCGATGCTCTTCATCGTCAGAGGACAGCGCCTGCTCGTTTCACATCACGGCGGCGCGTCCCGCGCGCTACGCGCCCCCTCCCCCGGCGCGGCGTCGCTGCGCTACGCCCGCCCGCCCGCCCACAAAGCCACTCGATTTGCGCCATGGAAAGCGTCTGGCCGTAGCAGCCGCGTTCTTGTAGGTTGCCTTTGCCGCGATCTCGTCGTGATACAGTTGCGACAGGTCCAGCTTTTGCGGCACGACGCTTCGGTCGGGACAAATCTGCTTGACCTCATGGATCGACACTACGTTCTTGACGCCGGCGGCTTTGGCGTCCCTCGGACAGACCATGACGGCTATGCGGCCGGTTCTCGCAAACGGCACAACACCGAACGGGCGACCGCGCTCCCCCTTGTTGCTCCACCGAGGTAAAACCAACGAAATCAAGATGATTTGTTCGATATCGTCAAGTTATCGCAGGGTCGGCTCCGCCGGAAATATGGGCGAGCAAAGTCTACCCATGCACAGTGAGGCATATAGGAATAATTGCTCGGAATGAGTTTATGTTCCTTATTTGTTCTTATTCCGATTTGGAGTCAATCTGTCTCGTATCGAGCATTGTGGATGGGAGGGGCCACCGCCCGTTCCGGTCGGCCGCGCTCTATGCGAAGCACGGAGCCAGCCTGCGGCCGTCTCCGCCGATCCCGGTGACGATCGCTTGTCCGGTCGGTGGCTATGCCCCCGGCACTGAGGCCCGTCGCCGGGCCGCATTTCTGTTTCCGCCCCATGACAGCGCCGGCCGTTCGGATCAAGGGGCAGGCGCGGCACAGCCGCTTGTCGCGCCGGCAAAAAAACGGCTTTCCGCCTGCGGCCGAACCTTCCGTTTTTTCCCCGTCACGACCCCTTGACCCGACCGGCCGTCGCCGCAGGGCGGGCTTTCGCCCTCCCCGCTCCGTCCGGGGGAATGTCAGAGGCCATTCCCCCGGAAAGACCGGGGAGGCTTCGCCCAAGGGGGCTTCCCCTTCGGGAAACGGGGAAAAACAGGAGACAGACAATGAGCATCTACACCGAGACCGCCCGTTTCGACACCGGCCGCGCCTTGACCGAAACCGAAATGCGCCGCATCGCGCCGTCGATCTTTGCCGTGACCGCCCATGAGAGCCGGTCCGAGCGTTTCAAACCCATCCCGACCATCGAGGTGTTGCGCGGCCTCATGAACGAGGGATTCATGCCGGTCGGCGCCAAGCAGTCCCGCAGCCGCACCGAAGGCAAGGCCGATTTCACCAAGCACCTTATTCGAATGCGCCGTGTCGATGACGGCAAGGTCTATAATGTCGGCGATACCGTCTGCGAAATCCTCCTGAAGAACGCCAATGACGGCACCAGCGCCTACGAACTGATGGCCGGGCTTTTCCGGGTGCGGTGCCTCAATTCCCTCGTGACGCAGACCGGCACCATCGACGCCATCAAGGTCCGCCATTCCGGGGACGTGCAGCACAAGGTCATCGAGGGAACCTATCGCGTTCTCGGTGAGGCCGAACGCACCCTTGCCGCTCCGCAGGATTGGTCGACCATGCGCATGAACCCCGAGGAGGCGAGAATTCTGGCAGATGCCGCCCATGTTCTCCGCTTTGGAGACAATGAAGGCGAGACGACCACGCCGATCAAGCCGGAGCAGTTGCTTGTCCCGCGCCGTCACGACGACCGCGCCAGCGATCTGTGGACGACGTGGAACGTGGTGCAGGAGAACGCGATCAAGGGTGGTTTGCGCGGCGTCGGCCGCGACGATCTCGGCAGGCCGCGCCGTGCAACCTCCCGTGCCGTCAACGGCATCGATCAGGATATCAAGCTCAACAAGGCCCTGTGGCTGCTCGGAGAAAGGATGGCCGCGCTGAAGGCGTAAGCATCGCATCTATTGTTGCTGAAGGGACGCCTGGCCGTAAGGTCGGGCGTCCCTTTGCATTTGCGAAACCGCGAGTTCGGTCAGCTCCGGTGGCCGTGTGCCTGCCCCTCGCCGCATCGAGCGGCGCGGTCCAGGACGAAGGGCGCCCCAAAGCCCCGCCCCTCGAACTC
>CAYLJC010000594.1:0-2260 GCA_964383345.1 uncultured Akkermansia sp.
ACCCGAAGCCAAGCCCGAAGCCAAACCGGAAGCCAAGCCGGAAGCCAAACCGGAAGCCAAGCCGGAAGCGAAGCCCGAAGCCAAGCCGGAGGAAGAACCCTCCTCCCCCGCAAATTGAGCTACCGGGAAAAGTCGAAGCCTTTTCGCCGCCTACAACTCAAGGCCCCGCCGAAAGTCCCTTCGTCCGGAAAGTCGTGAGACTTTCGCTACCCTGCGCTCGCCAGCGGCAAATTACTGTGCTGGCTCCGCCGGGGCGGGAGCCTCTTCCGCGGGGAAAGGGTCCGCCGTTTTCTCGTCCTGTCCCGACATCGAACGCGGGTTCTCCTTGTCCGAAGCGACCCGGAAACCGGTCCAGAAATTTCTTTCCTCCGGTGACTCGGCGGCCCGGCGCGCGGTGAGTTCGAATCCTCTCGTCGTGGCGAACGAGGCTCCGCGTTTCAACGGAACCCTGCGATCCGGAAAGTCCGGGTGGGCGTCCCGGGTCGCGGTCCACTCACTCACATTGCCGGCGAGGCCGATGACCCCGTAGCGGCTCTCGTCGGCGGTGATCCCATCGACCGGATTCCAGAATTTGTATCCATCGATCCCCCCCTCGGCGACGCCTTCCTTGGATTCGTGGTCGAGACCGCTGTTGAAATTGGCGTTTTCCAGGGTGTCGCCCCAAGGATAGACGCTCCCGGACCGGCCCCGGGCGGATTTTTCCCATTCCTGCTCCGTGGGGAGACGGCCCCCGCGCCAAGTTGCGTAGGCGTGGGCGTCCCACCAGTCGACGCCGATGACGGGACAGTTCGGATCGATCTCACCGCCAAGAAATTTTCCGCCTTTGAGCGCCGCGCGATGGTACTGGCCCCACTTCTCGGGTTCATACGATGTCTTTTCCGCCGGTTGATCGGGATGGCGCACGAGGAGTTGCTTCTCCGGATGCGCCTCGAGATCTTCGAGGAATTCCGCGTATTCGCTGATCGTGACTTCATGCCGTCCGATCCAGAATTCACCCACCTCGATCTCCTCGCCGTTCTGGAACGGGAAGACCCCGGCCGGGATCCGGGTGAAATGCTCCAATTCGCGAACCTCGGGTTTGGTGCCCATCACAAGGAAGGAAACGATGGCGGCGGCGACGATGAGCAATCCGATGAGCGATCCCGCGACCACCGCCGTGCGGTTCGTTTCTTTCTCCGTGATTTTCGCCAGTTCCGCAGTGGTGAGGCCCTCTCTGGGATCCGGCGGATGGAGCACCTTGCGAAGCCCCTCGATCGAATTGACGGCGTCGATACGGTCCGTTCCCATGCGGTCGATCAGCGAAAACAACGCCGGATCCGAACCCGATTTTCTCAGGAAAGGCGAGATCGCTTCGGCGAGCAATTCCATCTGTCGACGCTCTTCCTCGACCGAAAGAGGGTGGCCGCGCCCGCGCACCGGATTGGCGATGCGGGGTTCCCCGCCTTTGACGATCAGGATGCTGTGGGCTGTGAAAAGCCGATGCGACATTCCCTTGTCCCGCAGATAAATGAGGGCGCTGGAGGTCGCCGCGAGGATTTTCCAGAGAACCGCGTCATCCAGTTCGCGGCGACGACGTGCCAGATCACTGAGGCTGGGAGCATCGACCAGTTCGAGTGTGTAGAAATTCACCCCGAGTTCCTGATCGCACTCGTAGACCAACGAGATCGCCGGATGGTTGATCGAAGCCCGTGCGCTGGCTTCGTTGACAAATCCCTGCACCCACTTGATGTCTTTGCGATGCTTGCGGTAGAGCGTCTTGAGGGCGACGTGGCGACCGATCGAAGTTTGCTCCGCTTCGTAGAGGGCGAAGTCGGCGTCCCGCTGGATCTCCCGGAGCAGTTTGTAGTCGCCGAGACGGGTTCCCACGGGGAGAGCTTCTTCCGGCAGTTGGACCGGAACCGGGGTGGACTCGACACGGGGAGGAGATTCGACCGCGGGTTCTTGGCTGGGTTCCGTGGCGATTTCCGGTGGCGTCGCGTTGACCGGTTCATCGAGCGACGCCGGAAGTTCCGCCTTTCCCGACCCACCGTCGCTCGCGTCCTGCGCGGCACTTTCGGAGGGGGCGGGATGGACAAGTGTATCGAACCATTCCACGAGAACCCCACGGTTCACCGGCTTGAAAAAGAGCTTCTCCCGCTCCACCACGCGGGGATAGAACGGAGTCATGTCCTCGTGGCTGCAATACACGCTCGGGAAAAAACCCGTCTCGCCGTGGAGATGATCGCGCAGATCGAAAATATCCTTCCCCGTCGCCGCATCG
>CAYLJC010000595.1:0-1502 GCA_964383345.1 uncultured Akkermansia sp.
ACACAAAGGCTTCGTATCTGGACGTCGCCCGCACCCTCGGGGCCAAGCGGAGCTTTCTTGTCTTCCGGGTCGCCATCCCCGCCGCGATGCCGAATATTTTCCTCGGCCTTTTCATGGGGCTGGGATCGGCCTTTCTGACTTTGGTGGTCGCGGAAACGGTCGGGGTGAAATCGGGCCTCGGATGGTATCTCGGATGGGCCCGGGAATGGGCCGAATACGGAAAAGTCTATTCCTCCATCATCGTCATGGCGGTTTTCTTTTCCAGCATCATGACCTTGCTTTTCAAAGTGCGCGACCGAGTCCTCGTCTGGCAGAAAGGAGCGATCAAATGGTAGCGGACGGCACTACTCCGGCAGTTCCCGAAGTGGAGGGCTCGTCCCTGCGGGTGCGCGGTGCGAGCAAACAATTTCTCGCTTCCGAGGGGACGGCATTTCTCGCCCTGGAGTCGGCCAGTCTGGAGGTGGGGGCCGGAGAACTGGTGTCACTGCTCGGACCGAGCGGCTGCGGCAAATCGACCTTGCTCCGCCTCATCGCCGGTCTCGACGAACCCTGCGGGGGCGAGCTGTTCGTCGGATCGGAACCGATCACCGGTCCCTGTGCCAGTCGTGGCCTGGTTTTTCAGGATCCGAACCTGTTCCCCTGGCTGACGGTTCGTCGCAATGTCGAAGCCGGTTTGGTGGCGCGGGGAGTGAGACGGGAAAAGGCCCACGAAGTGGAGGAATACCTGCGTTTGGTGGGGCTGGAGGCTTTCGCGGACAGCTTTCCCCACCATTTGTCCGGAGGCATGGCCCAGCGTGTCGCCCTCGCCCGCGCCCTCATCAATCATCCAAAAATCCTCCTGCTCGACGAGCCGCTCGGTGCGCTCGACGCTTTCACCCGCATGAAGATGCAGGATGAAGTCCTGCGGCTCTGGCAAGCACGGCGCACCACGATGATTTTTGTGACCCACGACATCGACGAAGCCATTTACATGAGCGACCGCATCGTGATCATGACGCCCCGTCCCGGCCGCATCGAACGCATCATCGAGGTCGATCTGCCTCGTCCGCGCCAACGCAGCGGTGCGGGGTTTCTCGAACTGCGGGGTGAGATCCTGGAACTGATGCACTTTTCCGAACAGGAGTGACCTTCCGCGCCACCCCTGCGTCGGAATGGTTCCGACGCAAGGACTTTTGCCGTCAGGCGACAAGCGGATCGCCCACGCCCAACTCTTCCGGCAGGGGCACGATCTCACGTATCTGATCCCACAGCTGCGAGTAGTCCTTGTTCATGTCACCGCTGAGGCAATCGGCCACGGGACCGGCGGCGTCAGGATGGCGTTTGATCAGGTCACTGAAGCTGAAGTCCTGCTCGTAAAAGGCGTAGACCAGCTTGCGCATGTTCTCCACGCTCTCGCGGATGGTGCGGGCGTAGTGGGTGAACTGCTTCGGGCTGAGGTCGTTCTCCGCGAAAGCGCGGTGCAGTTCCTCGCCCACGAGGACTCCGCTTTTCAGCGCCAGCAT
>CAYLJC010000595.1:1512-2253 GCA_964383345.1 uncultured Akkermansia sp.
ACGAAACACCAGCAGCATCACCCCGGAGCTGAACACGGGATCGAGGAAGGCAAAAGCGTCGCCGACCAGCAGCAACCCGTCGCTGCCGCAGTGGCGGGAATGTTGGGTGTACTCGCTGGTGACGTGGTAGTCCCCGACTTGTTGGCCGCCGGCGAGGGAGTCCTTGATCCACGCGTTTTCTTCAATTTCGCGCTGAAAAATCCGCTCGGGATCCCGCACCCCGTCACGAGAGAGGTATTTTCCCTCGGCGACCACCCCGACACTGACCATGTCGTTGTGCTGCGGGATGTGCCAGAACCAGCCCTTTTCGCGAACGTAGGCGACGATGGTCTCTCCTTCGTCGATTCCTTCGGCGCGTCTGGCTCCTCGGTAGTAGGTCCACACCGCGACCTTGCTGAGAAAAGGGTCGCGCACCTTCCAGCCGTTCCGCACCATGGCGTAGGCCTCTTTGCCGGTGCAGTCGAGGGTGATGGGAGCGTGGTATTCCGTCTCCACGCCGTCGGGACCGATGGCGCGGACGCCGATCACCTTGTTGTTGTCGTCACGGAGCAGACCCGTCACCCTGGTTTCCTCGCGGACTTCCGCCCCCTTGTTCCGGGCGTGGTTGAGCAGCATCTCGTCGAATTCCGAACGCAACACCTGCCAGGTCTGGGCGATGGTCTCGCGATCGTAGCGATTGAAAAAATAGAACGGCTGACTGGAACTGCCGTTCTGGTCGATGAAGCGAACGCTGTATTTTTT
>CAYLJC010000596.1:0-2235 GCA_964383345.1 uncultured Akkermansia sp.
CGCGGCCCGACCTCGTCGTATGTGTCCTCGACGCCTCGAATCTGGAGCGTCATCTCCAACTCGCCCTCGAGATCATCGAAGTAAAAATCCCCGTCATCATCGCCCTCAACATGGTCGATATGGCGGAAAAATCCGGTCTGCGGCTCGATCCTGTCAAACTCTCCGAAGAACTCGGCGTCCCCGTGGTCCCCATCCAGGCGGATCGCGGAAAAGGTCTCGTCGAACTGAAACAAGCGATGGGGCACCCTCTCCCGGCGGTTCCCGAACCGCTCTGGGAAAAGGGCGACGCCGAATCGCGCACCCGGTTTGGCCTCGCTGCGGCGGAACTCGCGGCGCGACGCCCGACCCTGCACAGCAGCAATCTCTCGGACCGACTCGACACCGTCCTGCTCCATCCCGTTTTCGGTTGGATCTGCTTCATCGGGATCATGTTCGCCCTTTTCTGGTCAATCTTTTCCTTCGCCGGGATCCCCATGGGCTGGATCGAATCGCTGCAGGATTTTCTCATCGGCCAGGTGGAAAATGCCATGGGCGAAGGCGATCTGCGTGATCTTCTCACCCAGGGCATCATCGGCGGAGTGGGCGCGGTGGTGATTTTTCTCCCGCAGATCCTTCTCCTCTTCTTTTTTATCGGACTGCTCGAAAGCTCGGGCTACATGGCCCGCGCCGCCTTTCTCATGGACGGCTTCATGGCCAAGGCGGGACTCAGCGGCAAGGCGTTCCTCCCGCTCCTCAGTTCCTATGCCTGCGCCATCCCCGGAATCATGGCCACCCGCACGATCGATTCCCCCAAGGAAAGGCTCGTGACCATTTTTGTGGCCCCCTGGATGAGTTGTTCGGCGCGTCTCCCTGTTTACCTCCTCCTCGTCCCCATGCTCCTCGGCGGGAGCGAGGGTGGCTCCATGCAGGCGCTCGTCTTCCTCTCCATCTACGTCCTCGGAACCCTCACTGCTTTTGTGGTGGCGCGCCTCCTCCGCGGCCGCCTCGGCCCCGACGAGATCAAAAGCCATTTCCTTCTCGAACTGCCCCCCTACCGGCTCCCGCAGTGGCGCTACATTTTCCGCCACGTCCTCGACCGGGGCTGGGCCTTCCTGAAAAACGCCGGGACGGTCATCCTCGGCATCATGATTCTGCTCTGGGCCGCGACGACCTATCCCAAACTGGAAAGCGACGATCCCGCCGAAGTCCTCGCCCACACCGTGGTCGGACGGATCAGCCATTTCATCGAACCCATCGTCAAACCGCTCGGGTTCGACGGCCGCACCGGCACCGCCATCCTCACCTCCTTCGCCGCGCGGGAGGTCTTTGTCGGCTCCATGGCCCAGCTCTTCCACGTCCAGGAAAGCGACGACGAACAGGCCATGCGGGGCCGCATCCGCTCACAGATGGCGGCGGAAACCTGGCCCGACGGACGCCCCATGTTCGGCCCCGCCGCGGTGATTTCCCTGCTCATTTTTTACATCTACGCCCTCCAGTGCCTCCCCACCTCCGCCGTCGTTGCGCGCGAGGCGGGATCCTGGAAATGGGCCGTGGGACAGTTCATTTTCATGACCCTCTTCGCGGCCGGTGCCTCCCTCCTCGTCTACCAGACCGCCCGCCTCTTCCACCTCGCCTGATTTTCCATGAACGACTGGCAAAGCTGGACCGCCCTCGGCATCGTCTGCCTCACAGGACTCGCCTTCGTCGTCCGGGCGTGGCGGCGGAAAAAAGGGAAGTCATCCGGCTGCAAAGGCGGATGCGGATCGGGAAAGTGCGGGTGAAGGACAAGCGTCCCGCCCCGGGCGATGCACTGCCCAGAAGAAGCTGTTGCGGGCCTTGCCCGGAGGGCCGGGATCGAGCAGCTTGATTTGAGGCCCGCCGGGAAGCTCATCCCCTTCTTGCCGCCCAGCGGGATTCCCCCGTCCTCGCGCGCGGGCAGCGGGGTGTCGTTGCGAGCCGGAGGGCGCTCAGGGTCGAGGCCCGCTCTTGGTCGGTTCGGCGCTTTGCCATGCGTCCAACCTCACCGGATCCGCCTTTACAGGTTTCGTCATTTTCATGTTTTCCTGCAATCTTCAGAAACAATTATGAACCTGTCCCTGTAAATTCGATGAACCTGTCCCTGTGAATTTCTGTAAATTTCTCGAAAATGATGGGCGAATTTTTGTCACCAATCCACCATGGGATGACACATAGGGTATGATGAATCCCAATGAGCAAGAATCCGCCCCTTCCGACCTGAGCTTGGTGCAGGACTGC
>CAYLJC010000597.1:0-2235 GCA_964383345.1 uncultured Akkermansia sp.
AAACGAATTCCGCACGATAGAAACCGATGATCATATCCTCACCTCCCGCTCTCTTCGCAACCCTGTTTTTTACGCTCGTGGCACTCGTTTCATTTGCCACTTGGGCGCTCGGATCGCATTATTTTCCATCGGAAGCCGCGATGTATACCATGTGCGCACTGGTCTTTCTAGGCCTCGGCGGACTCGCCCTGATGCCCGCCGCTGGCCTTCCCGACGCACGAAGCCGCCTCGCCTTCTGCCTGCGTTTCGCGATCGGGTTTGTCGGCTACTCCCTGCTATGGTCGGTCTCTTGGTTCACCTTTCGGGATACTTTCGGGGAAGTGGTGGGTTCGTTCTCCGGCCTGCTCGTTCTCGCCGCGATTCTCGGGCGCGGGCGTCGTCATCCCTCCGACTCCCTCCTCACCGCGACGGCGGTTCTCTTTGTATGGCATACCCTCGGATACTACACCGGCGGCTTCGCTTACAAGATACTGCAAGGACGCGGCCCATTCGGGATCGAGCCGTTCCTCGAAGCCGAATCCACCGTAATCCTCGCCCGCTTTTCCTGGGGGCTTTGCTATGGTCTCGGCTTGGGCGCGGGCCTGACCGCCTTGCTTCAGCGGTCCCGCCAGACCTGAGTGAGTCCGTCCAGGCAAATCCGCGACCACGACTCGAGTTGGTCGCGGCGTTCGAGCAATTCCTCCAGGGTATAAAATTGTAGCTCGTGAATATTGTCTTCGGCGGCGGTGACGTCGTCATTCTCCAGGGAGAACAGATGGACCACGCCGAGATGAACCTGGCCCACTTCATTGGAATCGTCATTGATGAGCCCGAGGATCTCTTGGGTGTGTTTGCCCGAAATATTCAGTTCTTCGTCGATCTCGCGGTCCACTCCGGTGGTGTAGGTGTCTTTGTCGAGCGAGGCGGAGGCATAGTCCGAGTCGTTGATATGCCCGCCGATCCCGATGGAGCCTTTCGCCGCGAGTCGTTTTTCCCCGCCACCGCCACCCCGCACGTAATGGAGGAATCTATCTCCGCAGCGGAAGATCGCATAGGGAATGATCTGCTTGTGGGTGGGATCCTCCTCGGCGAGGTCGCGGCTCAGGAAATAGTTGTTCGCCGGATCGAGTATCGCGGGGAGGTAGGCCCCCGGATTCAGCGACAGTCCCTGAAAGGCTCCCAGTTGCTCAAAGAGAGAGCGGGAGATCACCAGCACGTTTTCATCAGCATATTTTCCCATTGTGACGCCAATCGACACTTACCGCGGGGATAAGTCAAACCGGTATCGGGAGAGTCCGGCGCTCCGGGTCACGCCCCGCTCCACCCGTGCGCCGAGGAGACGCTCGAACATCTGCACCTCCATCCGCTCCAGCGTGGGGTATTTGTCGAAGAGCGGCTCGAGAGGATTGTGGAACTCTTCGATGCGCAGCCCTTCCTCCTCCGAGTAGAGGCAGCGCGAGTAGTATCCCTCCGCCGACCTCGTCTCGGCCAGCTTTTCCGCCCGTTCCTGCACGGAGTCGCCGGTGACGATCGCGGCGAGTTGTTCGGTCCGGGTCCGGAAGAAAGAAAAGAGCAGCTTCTCCGCACCGTTGGTTTCCAACTGCGTCGCCACTTCCAGGAGAGTGAGGCAGGTGTCGCTGCTGATGCCGGGGAAAAGCGCGGCCGCTTTCCCGGTGAGGCGATAGAGCTTTTCCGGTCGCCCCACCTCTTTCGGACTGCGCCAGGTGTCGAGGTAGCCGAGTTTCTGCATCGCGATACAATGCTTTTTCACCCCCATGTAGCTCATCCCCATCGCCTCCGCCAACTGGCCGACCGAGAGACCGCCCGAACACTTGATCAACTCCATGATTTCGAACCAGTGGGGTTTGGAAATACGGCGCAGGGTTTTGAGATAGGGAGTCACGTCGGGGAAGGTTTCTAAGGGTGAATGGCGTTTCCGGCTCGGCGGGGTTCCTCGCGAATCCTTCTTTTTGCCGCAGCAGATCGAGGGAACGCCCTCCAATAATTACGCGAAATGCAAAAAAAGGGAACCCCGAAAATCCCCGCGCGAGTAAGGAATGCCGTGGACGCCCGTCTGAAAAACCGTACATTTTTCCCAAAAACGTCTCCCGCCCGGTGAAATCCGGTGCCCCAGGCGATCCAGCCATGCATTCCCCCCACTCATCCGATCTGGAAAAAACGTTCCTTTCCCACGCGCCCGGCTACTGGGCCGACCGGGGCGTGACACCAGAAGACTGGAACAGCCACATCTGGCAA
>CAYLJC010000598.1:0-2222 GCA_964383345.1 uncultured Akkermansia sp.
AAATGAAGTCCGCCCGGAGGAAGATCAGGCCTTCTCATCCGACGGATCCGTTTCCTCCGTTTCACCTATCGTCGAAGCGGTAGTGTCCGCTTTCTCCGCTTTCTCCTCTTCCTCCGCTCCCTCGGTCTTGCGCTCCGTGTCGCCCCGGGCGATGCGCGACGAATTCTGCACCTTGGGTGGCTCGTAGTTGTCGGGCATTTTCAGAAGGACTTCGTCACCCTCTTCGATGCCTTCCTGCAGCTCGATGAAGTCGTTGTTGTGGGCGCCGATCCGAACCGGCTGGCGCTCGTAGCCGCTCATCGTCTTGCGGAAGACGAAGTGCTCGCTGTTCTCGACAAAAACGGCCTGCACCGGGACGTAGGTGACGTCCTCCAGTTCATCGACAATGATCTCGACTTTGGCGCTCATCCCGGGTTTGAGGAATTCGTGGGTGCCCTCGATCTCGACGGTGGCGGGGTAGACCTTGAGGGACGGGTTGTAGCGCGAGGCGTTGGAGTCGGGCAGCACCGCCACTTTCGCGATGCGTCCGATGAGGGTTTTGTCCGGCACGGATTCGGCGGTGATGTAGACCTTCTGACCCAGTTCGATTTTCTTGATGTGCGACTCGTGGATGTTCACTTCGACCCCGAGCTTCGACATGTCGGGAATGGTGATGATGGGCTGGCCGTTCTTGAGAGTCGCGCCCGAGGAAATCCCTTCGTAGAAGCGCGAGGTGTAGTAGTTGGCTTTGGCCCCGCCATAGGCCACGAGACCGGGGAGTTCCGCCCGGATGATGCAACTCGCGAGCTGTTCCTCGAGATTCTCGCGCTTTTTCAGCTCCAGTTCGTAGCGACGCTTCGCGGAGCGGTACTTGGCGTGGACCTGCGACATCTTGGCCATTTTCTCGCGCTTGGATCGAATCAGGGAGAGGAGAGCCTCTTCGTAGACCGAGAGCATTTTCTCCGCTTCTTTGGGGAACTCGTAGTCGCGGAAAAGCTCCAGCTCGGTCTCGGTCCGCTGCAGGGCGAGGCGGGCTTTGTCGAGCCCCACCATTTCATTTTCCAGGGTTTGCCGGGTGATGAAATCGCGCTCGTGAAGGCGCTTGGCCCCCTCGACCGACTCCTCGACCACGGCAAGCTCGGACGACGCCACGAGGGCTTCATCGCGCATCCGGCGGATCGTCTGCTCGGCTTCTCCGTCCCCGAGGAGTTCGTCTTTGAGGAAAGATCCGAAGTTCACGTTCGCCGCGAGACTGCCCTCGGTCTCCAGGGCGAAACTCGTCACATCGGTCTCGTCGATGGCATCGTCGGCGAGCTTCTGGGTGTCGAAGGCATTGACGATGAGGGTGGTCGCCTCATTTTCATAGGCCGTGAGAGAATCGTTGTCGAAAGGCAGCCCGAGTTTTTTCAAGGTGGCTCGCGAGGCCGAAGCTCCGACGAACTTCTCAAAATCGAGGAGAGCGAAGCGGAGTCTCTGGCGCTCCAGCTTGATGTCGCTGAGCGCTTCACTTTCCTGGATCTCGATGCCCTGCTTGGCCTCGACATAGGCGGCCTCGGTTTGCTGGAACTGGACATCGTGATCGACGATCGCTTCTTCCAGTTCGGATTGGTCGAGGCGCACGAGTACTTTCCCGTTGGCGACATCTTCCTCGCTGACGTAATAGCCTTCGTCGATGATTTCGAGGATTTTCACCCCGCCGGGCAATTTCACCTCGTTCCGGAACTCAAGGAAATTGAGGGCCTGGATGTTGCCCCCCTCCAGCACGTCAATAACGAGGTCGCCCTGTTGGGCGTCGGCCACGGGCATGTCCGCCTCGGTGGATTCCTCCTTACTGTTCCATCCCAGAAAAATCGCGACCGCCAACGTCACGGATGCTCCAGCTATGATCTTTTTTTTCATAACGCTACAATCGGTCAGAGTGATTTCCACCGGGTCAGAGCGATTCTCGTTCCAGCTTCTCGACCCATGATCCGTCGTCGTTAATATACAGGATCCCCATGTCCCTCCAAAGGCGCAACCGCGCTAAGGTATGGTTCACCACGGTGGCGGTCCGCTGGTTCTGGGCATCGACGAGATCTTCCTGGGCGTCGACGAGGTCCCGGGCTTCGCCGCGCCCGAGTTCGGCGAGGAGAATCTGCTCTTCGAGACGACGCGCCGCGAGGGCGACACCTTCCTCGGCGATGCGGAAATTCCGTTTCTCCTGCTCCAGAGTGCGCCACGAGTCGTAGAGTTCGAGACGGGCG
>CAYLJC010000599.1:0-388 GCA_964383345.1 uncultured Akkermansia sp.
CGTAGCCGAGTCCCGCGTAGAGGAAGGAGCGACCGATGCGGGAATCCATCCCGATTCCTTCGGCGACCAGCTCCACATCGGCGTTGCTCGCTTCGCAGATGGCGGAGATGGCGTTGATGTAGGAAATTTTGAGGGCGAGAAAGGAATTCGCGGCATGTTTGATCAACTCGGCGCTGGTGATGTCGGTGACAGAAAGGTCCAGACCAACAAGCATTGCCGGGTCGATCCAGACCCGCAGCGCACGTTCGGTCGCGAAGACCTGGGCGCGCCCCACGCCGGGCACACGCCGCAACTCATTGACGACATTGCGCGAAATATAGTCGCCAAGCGCCACGGCATCGAGACCGGTTTCCGGCGTCGCGGTCAGCGTCACCATCATCAGAAAGCC
>CAYLJC010000599.1:398-2213 GCA_964383345.1 uncultured Akkermansia sp.
CGGTGACGAGAAGGGGGGCGACAAAGGGCTCGTAGACTTTTTTCATCAGGGCCGAGGCACGGTCGCTGTTCGAGCCGAAGACGATGCGATCGGGTTTCATGAGATCCGCGACGGCGGAACCTTCCCGGAGAAATTCAGGATTCGAGACGACATCGAATTCGGCCTCGGGAGCGTAGCGCTGGATCGTCTCGGCCACCTTTTCCCCCGTTTTGACCGGAACGGTCGATTTGTCGACGATGACCTTGTAGCGGTTGATGGCCGGAGCGATTTCCCGGGCCACTTTCTCGATAAATTTCAAATCGACGGATCCGTCGGCATTGGGCGGGGTGGGCACGGCGATGAAGACCACATCTCCGTGCTCGACGCCTTCGGGCGTGCTGGTGGTGAAGGTGAGGCGACCGGCGGCGACATTCTGTTTCACGAGATCGGCGAGACCCGGTTCATAAATGGGAATCTCCCCCCGGAGAAGGGTTTCGATTTTTTTCGCGTCGTTGTCGACGCATTTCACTTCGTGCCCCACTTCGGCGAAACAAGCGCCGGTGGTCAGTCCTACATAACCGGATCCGATAATGGTCAATTTCATCTGATAAGTGCGTGTGTATAAGGCATGATTCCGATCCGTGCGAGTGTCTTTTCGTCGCAGCCGTCAGGATCGGGAGAGTCCTTCCTTCCGTGGTGACAAACTCCCGTGGAGGAGGAAAGGCGGGGAGCGCCATCTCGTTTCTCACTGTTCCGCCCCGAGGGTTCCGGGTTGGAAATCGAGCGGGAGGCGCAGTTTGGGGAAAGCCTTGAGGGTGAGGCTCAGGAGAATTCCGTATTCGTTCTCGGCGGTGCGATTGTCCCGGATGATCCCGCCGATACTGGCGGTCCAACTGGCCAGGTCGCGGTGGATGCTGTACTGCTGGTATTCCAGAGTGCCGTCATCGCTCTCAAAGCGATGGGAGGTGCTGAATCCCCAGTTGTCGCTCAGGCGGGTGTAGGTGATGAGAGTGTAAAGATCGGAATTCTGAAAGAAGGGGTGGTCGTTGATGAAATAATGGCGGAGACCGACCCGGAACCAGTCGGTCGGCATGACCGAGAGCATGGAACTCAGTTCGGTGAAATCCATTGTATCGTCGAAGAGGGGGACCTGGGCCACGGTCGAAGCGGTCAGCCAGGGGAGCGGTCTCCATTCGACATCGGTGAAGAAGTTGGAGAAATCGCGGTTGAATTCGGGGTCCTCGATGTAGGTGTCGAAATAATTGTCGAGGGTCAGCCATTCGTAGGTGAGTCCATCGCGTTTGGTGAGCCAGCGGTTCGAGATCCCGGAGCGGAGGATCTGCCAGTCCCGGATATCGTCGATGGAGGTGAAGAGCGGCATGTCGATGGGACGCAGCCTCGTGGTCGGAGTGAACCGGTCGATGGGGGAGAATCGGCCGGTCAGGTCGTCGGTGCTGACGAAGGAGTAGTTCAGGTAGGGGCGCACCACGTGGAGCAGGCCGTTGAGACCGAGGAAACGGTTCACGATGTTCGGGGAGCGCTTCGACATCTTGAAAGAGAGGTCGATGCCGGCGTGCGTGGTGGTGCGGTCGAGGGAATTGAGACCCGGCATGTCGAAACTGGAATAGTTCGTGTAGCCGGCACCGGCACGGGGCACCACGTTGAGGATGCCGCCGAGTTGGGTGGGGAAGAGGAATTCGTGATAGGAATGGAAGCGGTTGTAGCCACTGGGGTCGACCATCCCGGCGAGGATGGAGGCGTCGTCGAGTTCCTCGTCGAGAATCCCGTAGGAGGTCAGCCCGTCGTAGTAGAACCCGGTGTCGCCCAGGGGGGTGC
>CAYLJC010000600.1:0-636 GCA_964383345.1 uncultured Akkermansia sp.
CCTGCGGCCGTTCGCCTTTGTGGCGTTCGCGGCTTCGGTCGTCGCCCTTGACACCGCCCGGAGCGCGACCGATGCGGCCGCTCCCGAACGCATCGACCTGACCAATTTCCCCGGCGAACTGGTCGATAAAGTGGTTGTTCCCATTCCCGCCGAGATTTTCGCGGTGCTCGACAAGCTCGACGAACCCGACTGGAACAGCGGGCTGGCGCTCCCCGAAGAGAGTCGCCAGGGACGCGACCGCTCCCTCCTCGCGCTCACATTCGGGAGCCTCGTCGGCGAGGGTTTCATCGCGGTGCAGGCGAAAAACCCGGATGAGATCCAGAAGATCGGTCGCCGTGTGCTTTCCCTCTCCGAATCCCTCGGACTCGCCGGCGCGGTGCGTCCGCACAGTCTCGCCATCATCGAAGCGGCCGGGAAGAGCGATTGGGGAAAAGTCCGCGACGAACTCGACGCCACCCAGCAGACCGTCCGCACCACCATGGAGCGGCTCCGCGACGATGAACTCTCCGGCCTCGTCAGCCTCGGCGGCTGGCTCCGGGGCACCAACGTGGTGACCGCTTTTATCAGCAACTCTTTCAGCGAAGACAAGGCCGAGCTGCTCAACCAGCCGGGACTGATCGCCCACTTCCGCAACAT
>CAYLJC010000600.1:646-2210 GCA_964383345.1 uncultured Akkermansia sp.
CTCGACCGGGCTGGCCCGGCTCGAAGCCATCATCGTCCAGCCGACCGCCCTCGCCGAGGAGGACGTCAAGCAACTCCGTGACATCAGCCGGACGATGCTGGAGGAGTATTATTTTGAAAAATCCTAACCGGGCACCGCTCCGTTCGTGGAGTTCCAGATGAATCCTTCCAGAAACAGAAAAACGGTCTCCCGCACCGCCCTCGCGCTGTGCGGGGCGCTCGCGCTCACCGGACTGGTCCACGGCTTTGTGAACGAGGCCATCTCGCTCGCCCTGGAGGCGGCGACCCCCTATGTCGAGCAGGGCTTCGAAGTGCGGGAGGACAACTGGTCGGGCGAGGTGGAGCCGGGCAAGCCGCTCCTCATCCGTCACCAGCTCTTCCGCGGGAACGAATATTGGTTCTGGGCGGGGACGAGCTGGCCCGGAGCGACCATCAAGGTGGACATCTTCGACAACGAGGGCAACTCCGTCGGGCTGGAATCCTTCGCCAAAGACTCCTTCGCCGGCGTCCGCACCCTCCCGCAGAAGACGGCCACCTACTTCATCCGTGTGGTCGCCTCCTACGAGAAAAAAGGCGAAGGCCTCACCGCCGCCGAGCGCGGTGCCAACGCCCCCGTCGACGGAGTGGGCGAATTTTCTGGCACCCTCGACTGGGGACTCGTCTACGGCTACCGCTGAGCACGCCGCTCCTCCTCCCGCGCATGGCTGAGAAAACCCTGGAATTCGAGAGCCCCCACTTTCTCCACGGGCTGTTTGCGGATGACCTGTCCCTCCTCAAGGAAATGGGCGGCGATCTCGGACTCACCGTGACGACCCGTGATTCCTGGGTCAAGCTGGAGGGCGATCCCGCTCCGGTCGAGGCCGGCGCGAGGGTATTCGTCGAACTCGAACAGGTTCGGCGCGGAGGCGGCGCGATTACGCCCCATTCTTTCCGTTACGCGGTCCGGAGCGCGGCCGAGGCTCTCGCCAGCGCGGACGAGGAGGACGCCGCGACGCTCAAAGTGGCCGACCTTTTCAAACGCAGTTTGCTCGGCGGCGGTTCCAAGCCCGCAGTGACCCCGCGGACCCGGAACCAGTTCCGCTACCTCGAGGCCCTCGAGCATCACGACGTCGTCTTCGGGATCGGTCCGGCAGGCACCGGCAAGACCTACCTCGCGATGGCCTATGCCCTCGATCTCCTGAAAAATCGCCGGATCGACCGCATCATGCTGACCCGTCCGGCGGTCGAGGCCGGCGAGGCGCTCGGATTTCTTCCCGGAGCTTTCGAGGAAAAGGTCCTCCCTTACCTGCGACCGCTCTACGATGCGATGAGCGACATGCTCGACGGAGCCGAGTCCCTCAAGTTTGCCGAGAAAAATCTCATCGAGATCGCCCCGCTCGCCTACATGCGCGGGCGCACCCTCAACCGCGCCTGCGTCATCCTCGACGAAGCCCAGAACGCCAGTCGCGAACAGATGTTCATGCTGCTGACCCGGCTCGGGGAACACTCCCAGTGCATCGTCACCGGAGACCCCTCGCAGATCGATCTGAGACCCAAAGAGCGCAGCGGCTTGCTGGAGGCGATGA
>CAYLJC010000601.1:0-2208 GCA_964383345.1 uncultured Akkermansia sp.
GGCGGCCTTCATGGCTGCACCGAGTCCGGCCGATGTGCCGATGAAGCGTGCTTTGGCCGGAGCGGTGGGAATGAAACTTGCCATGCCAAATCCCACGGGTCCCGTCTTTGAACTCACCTCCGCCCTGCGCGAGGAGGGCCTCGCGGAGTCACGCCGCCACCCGCGCCTCCGCATGCTCCTGCCGATTCACCGGGGAGCGGAAGATCTCGTCCAGCGCATGATCAATTTCCTGCAGCCGGGGACCTACATCCAGGCGCACCAGCATCCGCGCGACTGGGCTTCGGAGACGATTCTGGTGATGTCGGGTTGTCTCGGATTCCTCACCTTCGACGAATCGGGAAAGGTGCGCACGACGCATCGTCTCGGAGTCGGGGAACTCATCGACATCGAGGCGCGGGTCTGGCACGGCGTTCTCGCCCTCGCACCGGACACCGTCATTCTCGAACTCAAGCGCGGTCCCTTTGACGCGACGGACAAGGTCTTCGCGGAGTGGGCACCGGCGGAGGGTTCGGACGAAGCCCCGGCCTACCTGGACCGGCTCCTGAGTTTCTTTCCGGAGGGGTGAGGGATCGGGTTTTTCCGTCGAAATCGAAATCGATTCGCGGGGCGATCCGTGTCTTTCGAGCTAAGGAACCATCGGTGATAAGGTCGCGCGAACCGTCCCCGGTGAGCCGACGGATGATTTTTGCCGGACGGAATTTCGATCCCGATTTCGATCCCGATTTCGATGGGATGAGAAGTGGATTGTCCGGGACGTACGCGCTGTCCTTCCTTTCTGGACTTCGCGGTGCGGTGGTGACAATTTGGTTCCATGCGATTTGTGCCTCTTGTTTTTGTTTCCACCGCTTTGCTTCTGGTGGGTGGTCTCGCCGCGAACGACAACGCCGACGTCGTTCTGAATACGCCCGGTCTGGTGGCGTTTTGGGATTTTCAGGAGCAAGCCGGCGACGCCCGCCTTTCCCGGGGCGGTGGGCAAGTCTACGCCTTGCAGGAGCGGGGGGGAACCGTGGAGCGAGCGGAGGGCGGGGTTTTCGGACCCTATGCGGCGAGAATCGCCCGAGGCCAATGGCTGATCGTGCCGCGCCGGGAACTGGGCGAACTGGACATCCACGGCAAGGAGGCGCGGGTGACGGTGATCGCGTGGATCAAACGCCGCGACCGACAGGCCTGGCAGGCCCTGGCCGGAGTCTGGGACGAAACGCACAAGAAGCGTCAGTACTGCCTCTTTCTCTATGGCACCACCGCGACGCGGGCAGACGAGATGAAACGCTACCCGGTGCGGGACCGCATCCACGGCCACGTTTCGGCGGTGGGCGGTCCGACCGCAGGGGAGAAGTATTGTATCACCTACGCCACCGGAGCAACGGAAATCGGATTCGACGCATGGCACTGCGTGGCGATGAGTTACGACGGCGCATGGTCGCGGGTCTACGTGGACGGCAAGCTCGACGCCTGGGAGCATCGCAATCCTTTTCCCTATCCCGAGGGTCTCTTCGAGGGAGGCGAGGACGGGGCTGATTTCACCGTGGGTGCGGTGCATCGCGGCGGGGAATGGGGCAATTTTTTCGGGGGTGACATGGGCGGCGTCGCTGTCTATCGCCGCGCTCTCGACGAGGCGGAACTGCTCGCCATCGCCCGGGGAACGCTGCGGCAGTGAAGTTGGCGCGGAGCGGGCGGATCGATTTTTCCACCCGCCGGATGTCTGGAAAGCCCCCCTGGCCGACACCTGTGGCAAGTGGGGAAGCGGGACCGTCGAGGCGGAAAAAGGGAAGGATCCTAGGGGAGAAGTGATCCTGCCATTGGAGAAATCTGGAATTGCGCAGCCAAATATATTTGTTCTGTCTTGTAATATAATCTCGACACAAGATTAAATTTCCGATTCAAATGAGCAAAATTTCTCAGTTCTGGTTTTTCCGTAGCAACCACCCCCCGGCTTTATGCGCTCATTTTGCTCTGCTCGTGTCGGTACTGTCAGTTCTCTGCGCCGCTGTCATTTTCTAAAACAGCTCACCCTGATCAGCTTGACGCCGGGATTGATTTTCACAGGAAACCCGATTCTGGCCAACCCGCGGGGCGGGCGCATCATCCACGGGGATGTCTCCATCGGGGCCGGGACCGGAGGCAACCTGCAAATCCTGCAGAACAGTCCCAACGCGATCATCAACTGGGACAGCTTCTCCATCGCCGCTGGAGAGCTGACCCAATTTC
>CAYLJC010000602.1:0-2180 GCA_964383345.1 uncultured Akkermansia sp.
CAACAGTGCGTGAAGGATCCCCGAGTCCCGGATGTAGATTTTCGGTGCTTTGACCTGGCGCTTCTTGAGATTTTCAAACCAGGGCGGCAACTGCCTGACGACATAGGTCCCGCAGAGGATGTCGAGATAGCGGCGGGCCGTGGGATCGCTGGCACCGAGTGAGCGGGCAAGCTCGGAGACCTGGAGAATCTGTCCGTGATAATGGGCTACCATCGTCCAGAAACGCCGCAAGGTGGTCGCCGCGATGCTGATACCCAACTGCGGGATATCCTGCTCAAGGAAGGTCCTGCAAAAATCCTCGTGCCACTGGCGGACCGCCTTTTCGTCCCGCGCCAGATAAGCTCGGGGGAAACCACCTCGCCACCACCGTTTTGCGAGATGCTCGATCCCGACCTCCGCGAGCGAAAACCCGGAGACATCGATGAAGGAGATCCGGCCCGCGAGGGTCTCGCCCGCCCCTTTGACCAATGCCGGGGAAGCACTGCCGAGGAGGAGAAAGCGCGCGATCTGTTCGGGACGATCCGCGAGGACACGCAGGACGGGATAAAGCGCGGGCATCCTCTGGATCTCATCGAGGATGATCAAGCCACGCAGCCGAGAGAGCACCAGCTCCGGATTAGTCAAACGGGCCAGATCGGCGGGCGATTCGAGATCAAAGTGATGAACCTCCATTTCTGGCGATGCCTCGGCCAACATTCGCGCCAAGGTCGTCTTGCCTGCTTGCCGCGGCCCGGGCAAAACCACCACAGGATTGTCCCGCAGTCGAGACTGAATCGTGGCCAAATAGCCTTGTCGGGCGATGATCATTTCCTTGAAAATCTAAACCTAAGCTTTAGAATTTCAAGCATAATCAGATTCCTTCCGATGCAAGTTCGGAATGGATGATGAGACCGGTCGGGTCCATGGCGCGATTTCAGACGGACGATCTCATCCGACACAACGCCACTACCCTTTTTGGCCCTCCGCCCGCCCCTTGCGCTGCAGATAGACCCTGGCCGAATGCGCCATCGTGACCCAGCCGGCCCCGAGCATGATGGCGTCCTTGACCACCAGCCTTCCCCGGCCGCTCAGCAGGGGGAAACCGTGATGCTCGTCCCCGAGGTCCGGGACCCAGGTTTCGGGGGTGGTCACGAGAAACGACAGGGTCACCAGCGCCATGATCACCACCATCGCGCTCCCCACCGCCGCGACCTGGGGCAGCCACGGATGCAGGCCGACCAGGATCCCGTAGAGCACGATCACCGCACCGAGGCCGAGGGCGAAAGGATAGGTGCCGTTTTCCGCGTGCCAGGCGCGGTTTTCCGGAACGAGGGCACCCTCGGGATTCATGTGCGCACGGTAGTCCGGAGCGGGGTATTCATAGAAAAAGCTCATCACCGGACTGTTGGCGACGAAGGGGACGATGCCGTCGGCCTCGTAGGGATAGATCTTCAACGCGCCGATCCAGACCAGCACCACCACCAAGCCGATCCTGGTGAGGGTGAATCCGAGCGTCTCCCCGCGCGCGGCGAGTTCGTAGAAGGCGTGGATGGGACTGGTTTTCTTTTCCGATGTCATCCCGCACATTCCCCCCGGATGCCGCGGGAGGGAATGGACAAAAGAGCCGATCACATGGACAAATTGGCCCCTCCGCGAATTTCCGTCTCCCTCGTGCGGAAGACCAGCGGAGCCAGTCCCACCGCCCTTTTGAACAGCCGGCTGAAATAAAACTCGTCCTCGAAGCCGAGTTCGAAGGCGATCTCCTTCACCGGGCGCAGGGTGTGGAGCAGTTGCCATTTGGCGTGTTGCAGGATCCGGTCGCGGATCAGTTGCGAGACCGTCATGTGCAGGTGATTCCGCACCGCCTCCGCGAGGGAGCGCCTCGACACCCCGAGCAGGCGGGCGTAGTCTGACGGCCGATGGAGTTCCCGGTAGTGTGTCTCGATCTCCTCCCGCAATCGGCGCAGGAGCCGGAGGCCCGTCGTCGGAGCGTGGAGCGTCTCCTCCCGCGCCTTCATTTTGCACCGCGTCGCCCGAATCAGAAAAATGCGCAGCAGCGAGGAGAGCACCTCGAGATGAGCCATCGCGCCGTCGTGGATCTCCCTTTCCATCCCCGTCAGGATGCGTCCGAAATCCGCCGCCTCGTCACGCGAGAGAGGCACCAGCGACGCTTCGTAGATATCGTTGAAGAGGATGCCGTT
>CAYLJC010000603.1:0-2177 GCA_964383345.1 uncultured Akkermansia sp.
CGGAAAGGCGAAAACGTCATACCAGCGGCCGAGCGCCGCGGCGCGATTCTCGAAGCGGGTCGGCTGGCCGGTGCGGGCGATACGGCCGTAGATCTCGAACCAATGCGCCTCGTGGTCGGGCCTGATCCACTCGGCGGTGTTCTTCGCCGTCGGGATCAAGCTCTGGGCGGTTGGGAAGCGCTACGGCTACGTGACCCAGTGCGAGTATTTTCGCGCTCGTTTCGAGTCGGACCGCATCGGATACATCCTTTTCCCCATTCTCGTCCTCCTCGTGATTCCCTATCTTCTCGTCGGAGTCATCGCCGCCGGGAAATTCATCCAACCGACCACGGCGGGGCTCTTCCCGGAAGCGTTTCCGCTGCCCGACCTGCCCAACGGTGATCCACATCCCCTCAGCGGAGGCATTCCACCGGCCCTCGGGGGAGGTGTCATCTGTCTCATCGTTCTGTTTTATGTCTTTTTCGGCGGACTGCGCGGCGCGGTTTGGGCGAACACCTTTCAAACCATCGTGTTCATGGGAACGGGATTCATCGCCTTTTTCATGATTTCAAAGAATCTCGGCGGGCTCCAGGCGGCCAGCGAGGCGGTCGCCGCGAGCGAGTTCGGCGCGGCGCGTCTCGGACGCGAGGGCATGATGGGGAAAATGCAATTCCTCAGCTACTGTTTTATCCCGCTGTCCGTGGGAATGTTTCCCCACCTCTTTCAGCACTGGCTCACCGCCAAAAGCGCCAAGAGTTTCAAACTCACCGTGGTCGCTTTCCCGATTTTTATCATGATCGTCTGGCTGCCCTGTGTCTTGATCGGAATCTGGGCGGCGGGGTACCTCGGCCCGCTTGATCCCGGGCAATCGGCCAATGCCGTCCTCGGTCGCATGATCGGTCAGCTCGTCCAGTCCCCCGTGCTCTCCGGACTCGTCGGGGCGGGGGTTCTCGCGGCGATCATGTCCTCGCTCGATTCGCAGTTCATGTGTCTCGGGACGATGTTCACCACCGATGTGGTGATGAAAAAATACGGCAAAGATCGTTTTTCCGACCGGCAAAAAGTGTGGATCGCCCGGGGATTCATCCTTCTGGTTGTGGGTGGGACCTACGGGTTGGCGCTCGCGTTGCAGGACAGTGCCCACGTCTTCGATCTCGGCGTCTGGTGTTTCAGCGGCTTCGCTGGACTTTTCCCCCTCGTGCTGGCTTCGGTCTACTGGAAACGCGTCACCCTGGCCGGAGCCTACGCCTGTATTCTTGCCACGGCGGTCACCTGGGGAATCCTTTTTTACCGGGACATCCTGGCGGTCAAGCCCGAGGGAGCGGGCGGTGAGGAACTCCTCGTCTTCGGCATGATGCCCGTGGCCATCATCACTGTCATCTCCTCCGTTTCGCTCGTCCTCGTTTCACTCCTCACGAAAAAACCCTCCGAGGCGATCATACGTAAGTTTTTTATGAAGTAGGGTTAGGAGTTAGGAGCCAAAATTGAAGTAACCGAACAGCCAAACAGCTACAATAGACATGACCGCTGACGAAGCAAAAGCACAACTCGACGAACGGGTCCGGGAAATGATGACCTGGCATTTCAGCGAGGAGACGGGATGCCCGTTCTGGCTCGATTGGAAAAAGAGCGTTGGCTGGGATCCGCGCGAAGAGGTCAAGAGTTACGACGACATCGTGAAATTCCCCCATTTTCAGGACGAATGGCTGCGCGACGAGAAGAACGAGCGTTTTGTCCCGAACGCCTACAAGGGCCGCCCTTTCAACGTGTTTGAAACCGGGGGCACCACCGGCCTGCCCAAACAACGGGTCGGATGGGAAGATTACAAACACGACTACGAGCAATTCTCCCAACAACTCAGCGACGAGTATTTTCCGAAAGGAGGCAACTGGATCATGGTCGGGCCGACCGGACCGCGTCGCCTTCGTCTCGCCGTCGAGCATCTCGCCAACTTCCGCGGCGGGAGTTGCTACCACGTCGATCTCGATCCCCGGTGGGTCAAAAAACTGATTCTGCGCAAGGAGTTCGATCAGGTGGAGCGCTATCAGGCCCACGTCATGGAGCAGGCGGTCGAGATCATCAAGCACCGCGACATTTCCTGCATCTTCACGACACCGAAGCTGCTCGCCTCCATCGGAGAGCGCATTTCGATCTCGGGTTACGGGATCAAGGGCTGCTTCTGCGGAGGCACCTCGATG
>CAYLJC010000604.1:0-2167 GCA_964383345.1 uncultured Akkermansia sp.
GTACCGCTCCAGATCATGGAAGTTTCGCCTCGCGAACTCGTGGAATCCGCCCAGGCGGATTTCGAAGGTCCCCTGACGGGCTACGCCGCCGGACTCCTCGGCGGTGACTGGGACCGCGCCCGCGATGTGGTGCAGGACACGTTTATCAAACTGCATCGGCAGGACCCCGAAATGATCCGGGGCCGCCTCAAGAGCTGGCTCTACACGGTGTGCCGAAATCGCTCCATTGATGTGCTGAGGAAGGAGAATCCGATGCTCTCTTCCGCCGGCGAAGCCTTCGAAAATCTCAATGACGCCGCCCCCGATCCGTCCCTCGCGATGGAGCAGCGCGAGCGCCACGCCGAAGTGATGAGTTTCCTCGACCGGCTTCCCGAGAACCAGCGCGAGGTCATCCGCCTGAAATTCCAGGGGGACCTGAGCTACAAAGAAATCTCCGACGTCACCGGGCTCAGCGTGAGCAATGTGGGTTTTCTCATTCACACCGGGATCAAAAGACTGCGCAACCTCATGGGGGTGGAAATCCAACCGAGCTGAAACTCTACCACAACTGCCAAACTGCCAAACCGTATGAATCGTGAACCAATCAATCCGGATGATCCGCAGATGACGGCCTACGCCCTGGGAGAACTGACCGTGGCGGAAGCGGCGGAGTTCGAAGCTCGCCTGCAGTCGTCGCCGATGGCACAGGCGGAACTGGCCTCGATGCGCGAAGTCATGGACCTGCTCAGCGACGGTCTGCGCGGGGAATGGATCTCCGAACAGAAGCAGCCCGAGTTGACATTGCTGGAACCTCTCGCACCGACCGACAGGGTGGTGGAAGGGCGTTTTCGTCCGGTGCGCCGCCACTACCATGCCGCCGCGGCCGCAGTGGTGGGGATGCTCCTGGTCGGCGGCATTATCGCCACCAGCCAGAAGAGCGGCGAGCAGGTGGTGGAAATTGGCACGGGGGACACGGTCGAGGGGATCGCTTCGCCCGTCCCGACCGGTGCGGACGCGTCCGAGACGATGGCTTTTGCTGCGGTGGGGGCGACTCCCTCGGTGCATGTGCCGCAGTTGTTCCTCGCGGAAGAGGTGGACGACGTTTCCCGACTGGACCTGGCCGATGAGAGCGCGATGTTTTCTTCGATCGACGCGAGCTACCTCGATGCCGGGCCGGGCATCCCGGTCTCCGCGACGCCCGGGAGCGGGCCGCTGCGAGCCGCTTCGGAACGGGGAGGCCTGGAGCGGGTGGATTCTTACCTGCCGCCTTTGCCCGATTCCCATTTCGGGCGCTTTCTCAAGACCGGCATGATCGAAAAACGTCTCCGGAACGGTTCCATGGCGCAGGCGGATGCCCGCAGTCGCGACAGCGTTCTCGTGAGCGGATACGTGACCATGGGGGGGGCCGCCCATGCCGCGCATTCGGCGCAAGGAGCCCAAGCGTCTCATCTGGAGAACACTCGGGTGCTCGTCGGATTCCAACCCGTTTCCATCAGCGGAAACCCCGTCGTCAACGAAGAGGCGGACCTGCAGCTTCTCGCCGACTTGCACGGTCTGCAGAAAGATTTGTCCGAGGTGATCGGCGGAATGTCGGTGGACGCCGCCGAGAGGAGCACACTCGAAAACATTTTGGAGGAAAACCGTCGCATCATCTCGCAGTTGAAGCGGGAATTGACGCGATAATCCCGAAAGAAACCCTTTTTCCCTTTCGACCGGACAGTGTTTGGTCGTGGACGTAATACCGGGGAGCCAGGCGGAGAGATCCGCCTGGCTCTTTCCTTTTCCCGTTTTCCTTCGGGTCCGTACGATTTCTTTTCGTACAAGTTGAAAATTCAGAATGTTTGGTGAAGGTGCCCCTCGTCCGTCCCACGCCGCCCCGCCGTTTTGAACCCATCTCCCACCGAACCTCCGCCCCGGTTTTCTCCTCCCGATCCCAGTGGCGGAGGTGTTCTTGGACAAATCTCCCTGCACGAGAGGCCTTTCCGGGACGAGATTTTTTCCCGCGAATCGCTCCAGAAAGGCCGCTGGCTGGTCGAAAACAGTGCCGTGCGGGTGGTCACGGCGAACGTGCAGGGACGCTTCGCGGGGATCTTCGGTCAGATCGCCGACGACGAGGACGGCCCCAGGGCGGAGGTGAGCATCGTGATTCACCGCGGCGAAGAAGGATGGAAAGTCGACGGGCGCAGCG
>CAYLJC010000605.1:0-2160 GCA_964383345.1 uncultured Akkermansia sp.
CCCGATGAACTCCCTCATCGGCATGCGGCGGTTCACGATGCCCCCCGCCACATCGGGATCCTGGGAATTCGAATTCGGATCGAAGCAGAAACCGGTGGTTTCCTCCCCCTCGTAACAGATCGCATGGGAGACCGCGTTCATATCGAGTTTTTCCCCGAGGAGCAGGGCACATTCCTGCAGGACCATGAGATTCTCGGCGAAGCGTCCCGTATCCTCGGGGCCGGTGCGCCCCTTCGCCGAACCCCGCCCCGCCCGGAAAAAGCGCAGGCTGCGACTCGCGAGAGCGGCCTGTAGAGCTTCATTGACTTTTTTGCTGTTTCCCTCCATAGCTCCTTCCTGGTCATTGCCACTTACAGGCGAAGTCTAGCAGATGCCTTTCTCTTGTCGAATCATTCGACAGCCTTTCCTTTTGTAGAATACGGTCATGACCCTCGCCAACAAAATCACGATCCTCCGCCTGCTACTCATCCCGGTGTTCATCGTCTTCGCGGCCTACTACAGTGCCAGCGTCTCGGCGGGACAGGAGAAGGTCATCTACCGCATCCTCGCCCTGATCGTCTTCGCCACCGCTTCGCTCAGCGACGCTCTCGACGGTTACATCGCCCGTCATTACAACCAGAGCACCCCGCTGGGCCGCTTTCTCGACCCCGTCGCCGACAAGCTGCTTCTCCTCGCCGGAGTGGTCACGCTGAGTGTGACGAACTGGCATGCCGGTCTCCCGATCTGGTTCGCCGTCCTCGTGATCGCCCGCGACGTGGTCATCTCCGTGGGAGTCCTCATCATCCACCTGACCAACGGGTCCGCCCGCGTGAAACCCCATCTCACCGGGAAAATCTGTACTTTTCTACAGTTGAGTTGCGTCTGCTGGGTTTTAATCGACTTTTGGAGCGTCCATTCCCGCCCCTGGCCTCTTGATGTGTTGCTCTATCTGGCGGCGGCGCTAACCCTTAGCACCGGTTACCTGTATCTCCGGGATGGCATCCACCAATTGAGAGAAGCAGGACACACCCATCCCGATCCAGATGCTCCGTAATCACAAACCACAAGTCGCCATCGTCGGACGCCCCAACGTGGGCAAGTCGGCCATTTTCAACCGCCTCGCCGGGCGGCGCATCGCGATCGTCCACGACCAGCCCGGGGTGACGCGGGATCGCCTCGCCACCGAAGTGAACCGCGCCCGCATTCCCTACGAACTCACCGACACCGGGGGGATCGGGGCCGTTCTCGACGACGGTTTTGCCGCCCAGGTCCGCATCGAAGCCGACATCGCGATCGAAGCGGCCGATCTCATCCTTTTCGTGGTGGACGCCCGCGAAGGAGTCCACCCGATCGACCGGGAGCTCGCCCACATCCTGCGGAACAGCGCCACCCCGGTGCTCCTCCTCGCGAACAAGGTGGACACGGCCAAGACCGACAACGACGCGGCGGAATTTTCCGTGCTGGGCTTCGAGACCCAACTCGACATCTCGGCGGCGCACGGACGCCATTTCGGGGAACTCGAAGAGGAAATCCACAAACATCTCGCCGCCGCCGCATTCGAGCGGTCCGCCCCGGACACGAACGAGAAAACACCCCTTGAAGAGACGCCGGTGAAAATCGCCATCGTGGGACGGCCCAACGTCGGCAAATCCTCCCTCATCAACGCCATTCTCAACGACGAGCGCAGCATCGTCTCGGACGTGGCGGGGACCACCCGCGACGCGGTTGACGTGCCCTACGAACGCGACGGGACGCCCTACCTTCTCATCGACACGGCGGGGATACGCAAAAAGACGCGGCGGGACTCCTCCGTCGAGGTCTTCTCGGTGATGCGTTCCGAGCGATCCATCCGGCGGGCCGACATCTGTCTGCTCGTGATCGACGCCTCTTCCGGCGTCACCACCCAGGACAGGCGCATCGCCGGGATGGTCATCGACGAGAACAAACCCTGTATCGTGGTGCTCAACAAATTCGACCTCTACCATCCCGACGCCCGTTTCCAGGACCGGATCGATCAATTCCGGGAAGAACTCGGCGACGATCTGTTTTTCCTCCCCTATGCCCCCAAGGTCGCGATCTCGGCCAAACAGCGCGATCATCTCGGGAAAATCTTCGAAGCGATCTCGCGGATCCTGGAGATCTCCGCCGAACCCTTCTCCACCGGCGTGCTCAATCGACTCC
>CAYLJC010000606.1:0-2153 GCA_964383345.1 uncultured Akkermansia sp.
CGCGGGTCATTCGAAGGTGGAACCGTCCGGCGCGGGCCCCGTGTTGTTCCCGGTGGCGGGTGGGGCGGCGGCGGACTGGAGCGGTTCGATCACGACGGCGTGCTCTTCGTATTTGACCTTGGAATGGCTCAGTTGGCTGACGTATTTGATGGCTTCGGTGAGCGGGATGCCGCGCAGGGAGAGGGTGATGAGTGTGTTCTGACGCTGTTCGGGAGTGCCTTTGTAGATGAAGTTCGCCACGACCGAGCCGCCCGAGATTTCCGCCGCGCGGGCCGAGAGGTAGTCGAGGATGTCACCGAGGGGGGCGTCGGCGAAGTTGATCTCGGGGATGATGAGGCGCGCCAAGTTTCCTTCCAGATCCTTTTTCGGACCAACTCCCCTTGCGATCATGCTTTTGGATTTCGCCGCGTAGTTCCGGGCGTAGACGAAGTCGGGTTTCTGGGCGAGGACTTCTTCGAAAAGGAGGAGAGCTTCGCCGTATTTTCCAGCATTGTAGAGGGCAAGCCCTTGGTTGTATTTGCTCCGCACGGTGTCCTGGGCGGGGAGGAGGGGCGTTGCGAGGAGGGCGGCGAGCAGGAGGAGGGAGGACCAAAGGAGACGCGTTTTCATGGCAAGGGAAACATATCAAATTCTCTAAGAGGTGTAAACGCAAATGCGTTAGAAGTGGGGGCGAATCCGGAGAGGAGGCCCGGAATTTTTTAAAAATATCCGCGAAAGCGCTCCTCAGATGGGGGGAACCGTGTTACGATACGGCCTTTTGGAGGAAGGAAGGGTGGCGCGCCGCCCGGGCCTCCAAGGGACCAGAAATGATTGAACTTCCGTTTTGAAAATCATGTCCAGATCTTCTTTTTCCCTCACCAGCGCGTCGTCCGGCGGGCGGTGCTCCTTCCCGGCCTCGATCACGGGGGGGAGTTCCGCGGGACTTTGCCTGGGATTGTTCTTGGGGCTTGTAATGCCGGATGTTCTCCGCGCCCAGGCTCCCGAGGCCTCGACGTATCCGGTGGACCCGGCGGCGGCGGCGGGAATGACCCAGGGCCTGCCCAACGGGGTGACGGGCCGCCAGGCCGAGATGATCCAGGTTCGCACCTCCGCCCAAGACGCGCGGGGAGAGGCGGCGGCGGCGTTGATGGCCCGCTCGGCGGATGAGTCGAGAGAGCAGCACAATCAGGAGGCTGCCCTGCAGCAGGCGCGCGAGCGGAAATCGATCAAGCGTGCCATGACGGATCGCCTCAAATTCGAGCGCGCCGCCGCGTCCTACAACAAGGTCTCGGCCAACGACATGTCGACCTGGAAGACCGAGGGCGGCGGCGTCCGGGTGGAGCGGAATGTGCCCGATGCCTTTCTGATGTCCCTGATCGAGGCGGAGGAAGAGGCTGCGGCCCGGGCGGAGGCGAGCGGGGAGAAAAAAGGATTCGGCCTGTTCCGCAGAGACGAAAACCCGGACGGCGGGTTACTGGATTTTATCCGGCCGCCGCGTCTGCCGTTTCTCGGAGGAGGAGGCGGCGGCATCGGAGGTCTCCTCGGGGGAGGCGACGAGGTCGAGGCGGCTCCGGTGGCGAGCAGCGCTCCGCCTCCGAGCGATACGAGCGAGCCTTCTTTCGCCCGCACCGGTGGCTCGGGATCGACGCCTCCGCAGGCGGCGCAGGGGACGCCGGGGATGATTCCCAGAATCTCCGGGGCGGCATTGGTCGACGGGCGTTCCCCGGTCAATCCGCGTGAGACTCCGGCGTCGGCGGACCGCCCGCCTTCGGGGACCCGGACGGTGTCGTTCTCGGACGAACTCCCGGAAACGGAGAAAAAGAGGCCGGGGCTTTTTTCTTTTGTCAGGTCACAGGACAAGGATGACAATTTCAGTTCCCTGGTTCCCGGCGGGAATGACGACAGTGGCGGGGGCGGATTTTTTGGATTCGGGAAGAAAAAAGCCGCTCCGGAGACCGGCAAAATCGATGCGGGTCTTTTCCCGGCGGGATCTGCGGGCGGATCGACCATCGGCGGAGACGCGGGGGACACTTTCGCCTCTTCGGGGAGCGGTGGCGGAGAAACCTTCGCCTCGGCCTCTCCGGATATGGTGGCACCGGTTTCGTCCTCTTCCTCGGTGGAATTGCCGGGCCATACGGTGGAAAAATCGCGAGGGTTTTCTTTTCCCAAACCCA
>CAYLJC010000607.1:0-2149 GCA_964383345.1 uncultured Akkermansia sp.
CACTCCGGGAACCCTGCGTTTCCTCGAGGACTACCTCCCCGGAGCCAAAGTCATCCTCTGGGCGCACAACGCCACGGAACCGGTCGAGGCGATGCTCCGAAAACGGTTTCCGAAAGTCGAGATCGTCCGCGGTTCTCTCTCCGACAAGGACGGCCCCGTTCAGAAGGCCATCGCCCGCTCCGACTTTTTCCTTCGCGGTCCGGGCATGGGGCAGAGCACCGGCTTCATGAAATACTGCCGCTCCATCGGAAAACCCTACGGATTCCAGGGCCAATCCTATTTTCCCGACATGGTCAACGGTCCCGGGGCGGAGGAGCGGATCGAATTGCTCAACGGCGCCTCTTTCATTTTCACCCGGGAGACCAAAACCCGGGACACCCTCAAGGCGGCGGACGTCACGAAGCCCGTGGTGGAGTTTGCTCCAGACGGCTGCTTCGGGATCGACGTTCTCGACGAGGAACGCGCCCTCGCCCGGATGAAAAAACACGGACTTGAGGAGAAGAAATTCATCACCCTGCAGCTCCGCACCCACACCCCGACTTCTCCCGGGGTCGACGACAGGCGGCCGCAGAAGCTCAATCCGCTCCATCCCACTCCCGAGAATATCGCCGACGACACTCGCCGCGCCAAAGTGTATCAGGATCTCATCAAACTGTGGGTCGAGGAGACCGGCTACAAGGTGGTGATCGCGCCGGAGGTCTTCAAGGAGATGCAGTACAACAAGCAGTTTGTCTACGATCCGCTCCCGGATGATCTCAAAAAGCACGTCGTCAATTTCGACGAGTTTTGGAACGTGGACGAAGCCTGTTCTTTCTACGCCCGGGCCCACACCGTGATCTGCCACGAGCCGCACACGCCCATCATGGCCCTCGCCAACGGGACTCCCATGATGCATACCTTCTCCGAGTTTCATTCCCCCAAATGCTGGATGTTCAAGGACATCGGCCTGGAAGAATGGGCCCCCGAATTCGATTCCACTCCGGCGACGGAAATGTTCCGCATTCTCATGGACATCCATGAGGACTACCCCGCCGCCGAGGCCAAGGTGGCCAAAGCGATGGCCTACGTCGAAGACCGGGCCGAAGCCAGCATGAAGGTCCTCGCCGGCGTCCTCGCGGGCTGAGGGGACCGGACGAGGCGCGTGGTTTCCGGACTCCATTCCGGGAAAACCGCACTACAATGAGGGAATGAGTACATTGCCGAATCCTGTCATCAAACTGGGGGTCAACATCGATCATGTCGCGACCTTGCGTCAGGCGCGATATGCGACCCTCCTCGATTCCCACAACGCCGAGCCATCGCTGGTCGCGGCGGCTCACGAGGCCGAGGCCGCCGGGGCCGATTCGATCACGGTGCATCTGCGGGAGGACAGGCGCCATATCCAGGATGGCGATGTGTTCGAGCTGAGAGAAAAAATCCACACGAAATTGAATCTCGAGATGGGCAACACCGCGGGCATTCTCGCCATCGCCCTCAGGGTGAAGCCCGATTTCGTTTGTCTCGTCCCCGAGAATCGCCGCGAGATCACGACCGAGGGAGGGCTCAACGTACTGGGGGCCGACGATTCGCTCCGGCGCACCATCGGCTCTCTGCAGGAAGCGGGTATCCGGGTGAGTCTCTTCGTCGATCCGGTGGTCGGGCAGATCGAGGCCTCGGCCCGGCTCGGAGCGGAGATGATCGAACTCCATACGGGAGCGTTTGCCAATGCCGCGCCCGGCGGAGGGGAGGCGGAATTTCTCCTCCTGCGCGAAGCGGCCGTCGCGGGGCATGATCTCGGGCTTCAGGTCAACGCGGGCCACGGCATCACCATGATCAATCTGCCGAAACTGCTGCAAGCGCCTCATCTCGCGGAGCTGAATGTCGGACATCATCTCGTCGCACGGGCGATTTTTCTGGGGCTGGCGCGATCCATCCGGGACATGCGGACGCTGCTGAACGCCTACCCGATGGAGGCGGGGGGCTGATCGTTTGCGGCTTCCTCTCCGGAAGCGCTTGACCATTGCCCTTGCGAGGGTGTTCACTAGCCCGGATTTGAAATCGTTTGCTGACACCTACCGGCGCATCGGGCGCAGTCTCTTTGGCCTGTCGAGTCTCTGGCTCGGTGAGGACCATCTCGTCTACGTGAAGGGCTCGGGTTTCCTGATGCCGT
>CAYLJC010000608.1:0-2140 GCA_964383345.1 uncultured Akkermansia sp.
CGTTGCGGAACCGTGCGCGGCGTCGAGGGGCGTTGTGCAGGAGTGACACTGGGCGCGGTGGGACGTTGCGGAACCGTCCGAGGTGTCGAAGGACGCTGTGCGGGAGCGGCGCGGCGTTGGGGAACGCGCGGTGCGCTGGCGCGGGGGCTGGCCGGAGCGCTTTGGCGTGGCTGGGCGCGATTCGAGTGTGGGGTGCGCCTCTTGTCGTTTCTGCTGTCGTTTCTGTATTGCCCCAGCCCCGGCCAAGGCGCGAGCAAAAGCGTCGCCGCGAACACGATGAATCGAGGGGAGAAGGTTTTCATTTCGGCAGGGGACGCGAACGGTCCACTGCATTGGACGCCGATGACGGCTCCCGGATTCAATCTTTCCCGCAAATTTGCGTCGCAATCCTCAATGGATTTCACTTCGTTTTGGACGCTTCGCTTGCCTTCGGCACCTATCTCGATGGTCTGCCTCCGCTTCGCTCCGATTCCTCAACCCTTCCCCCTCAATCAATCCAGCGCCGCAGCACGGGATCGTAGCTGTCAATGCGGCGGTCGCGGAAGAAGGGCCAGATGTTGCGGAATTCCTCGAGCTTTTCGAGATCACACTCCACGGCCAGGGCGATCTCGTCTTCGACGGGGGTGCGGGCGACCACTTCTCCGTAGGGATCGGAAACGAAGGACTGGCCCCAGAAGAGGGTGTCGCCCTCGCGTCCGATCCGGTTGGAGGCGGCGATGTAGCAGCCGTTGGCGACGCCGTGCCCTTTCTGGACCGTTTCCCAGGCATTGTGCTGGGCGGGTCCGAGAGTGTCGCGTTCTTCGGTGAGCCATCCGATCGCGGTGGGATAAAAGAGAACGTTGGCCCCCTGCATCGCGGTGAGGCGGGCCGCCTCGGGATACCATTGGTCCCAGCAGATCAGGACCCCGATTTTTCCGAAGGCCGTTTCCCAGACGCGGTAGCCGAGATCGCCCGGGGCAAAATAAAATTTCTCGTGGAAACCGGGGTCCTCGGGAATGTGCATCTTGCGGTACTTGCCGAGGTAGCGGCCATCCGCATCGAGAACGGCGGCGGTGTTGTGGTAGAGTCCGGTGGCCCGTTTTTCAAAAAGGGGCAGCACGACGACCACCCCGAGTTCTTTCGCGACGGAGGCGAAGCGGGCCGTGGTGTCGCCGGGGATGGCCTCGGCGTAGGCGAAGAGGGCGGGATCTTCGCGGCGACAGAAATAGAGCGTTGAGCACATCTCCTGCAGGCAGATGACCTGGGCACCTTTGGCGGCGGCTTCGCGAACAAGTCGTTCGGCCTTGTCGAGATTGGCGGCCGGGCTTTCCACGGCGGCGAACTGGGTCAGTCCTATGGTGAGAGATTTCATGATGGCGGGGAAAGGACGGCCCGTCACCGGGGAAGTGCAAGGAAAAGGATGCCGGGCAACTCCCGGCGAACCGGGGCTACCTATCAAAACAAATACGAAAACGCGCCGTCCGGTTTCCCGGAACGACGCGTCCAAGTGGGAAGAGGCGGTATCAACCTCTCCCGGGGATCGCGGAAGCGATCAGTCGAGTTCGATTTTCGAAGCGACGATGAATTTCTTCCCGTCGCGGTCCTCGACCTTGCCGGTGACCTTGACGTTTTCGGTGCCGGAGCAGACGTGCTCGCTGGTTTTGCGTTTGCCGCCCTCCTCGAGGAGGTAAAGCGTGTCGCCAACTTTGAGGGTGTCCTCGCACTTGTCGGCTTGCTTCAGGTTGCACTTGGCACAGGACATTTCCCCCGTGAAAGTTTTTTCCTCCTCCGCCTGGGCGGTGGCAAGGACGAAGGCGAATGCGGTTGCGAGAACGGCGGTGAATACGGTTTTCATAATGGTTTTTAAATAATGGTTTTTTAGTATGGGATGGTTCGATTCTTGAGTTTTGAATAGGAATCGAACGGAGAATCAGGGTGACCGGTCGATGAAGACCACCGCCTTTCCCGGCTCCCGCGTTCCCGGCAGCCCGACCGGAAAACAGCTGCACACGAAACGAGGGGGGAAGTCGGGCGGATCGCCCGCCGAATCAACAGCGGAAGACCCCGTAGAGCACGTGAAGGGGCACGGGCGGACCCGAGCCGGGAGGGGGTTCCGTCCGTAACGACGCAGGAGAGGCCACCGGAAACAAGTGCGGAGAGA
>CAYLJC010000609.1:0-2137 GCA_964383345.1 uncultured Akkermansia sp.
TCGAGATGGGTCGTGGTGATGAGTTTCTGTGAGGTCTCGGGCCAGTTCGCCATGAGGGCGTTGCGCCGGTCGGGATCGAGTTCGCCGAAGACATCGTCGATCAGCATCAGCGGAGCTTCGCGGCGCATTTCGCAAAAGAGGTGGGTCTGGCCCAGTTTCAGGGCGAGGGCGAGGGTGCGCTGCTGCCCTTCGCTGGCGAATTTCGCGGCGGCCGCGCCGTTCAGCTCCAGCCTGAGGTCGTCGCGATGGGGGCCCGCGACGGTCTGGCGGCGACGGAGTTCCTCCTCGCGCCGCGATCGAAGCGTGGCGAGCAGGTCGTCTTCCGTTCCCGATCCGCTTTCGTAGGTGAGGGCGAGGGTTTCGGAGGTGCCGCTGATGCGGGTCTGGGCGGTGGCGGCGCGAGGCTGCAGTTGCTCGATGAGGACGCGCCGACTGCTCGAGAGCACCTGACCGTAGTCGTGGAGGAGCTGCGAGTAGGCCTCGATCTCGGGCCATTTCGGAGAGCGGTCGCGTTTCAGGAGAAAATTGCGGGACCGCAACGCTTTTTCGTAGGATTTCAGGGCCTGGCGGTAGCCGGGAAAGATCTGCGTGGCGATGAAGTCAAGAAATCTCCGGCGGCCCTCGCCGCCACCGCGGACGAGGCCGAGATCGTCGTTGGCCATCCAGACGACGAGGGCGCTATGGCGGAGGAAGTCGGCGGGGCTTTTCTGGTTCTCGCCGTCGACGAGGAGGCGGCGGCCCGTCTCGCGATATTGCATGCGCAGCTCCGCGGGATCGCGACCGTCCAGGTTTCCCCCCACCGCGAAGGCGTCGCAGGAGAAGCGGATGCAATCGGCCAGGGTCGAGGTCCGCGGACTCTGGAGTCGCAGGAGCACACAGACAGCCTCGAGGATCGACGTCTTTCCCTGGGCGTTGTTGCCGTGGAAAAGGGTGATCCCCGGGGGCAGTTCGAGCCGGAGGGACTCGAAGCAACGGAATTGATTCACATTCAGCGTCCGGAGGTGCATGGGCGGAACGCAATCAACAGGGTATCGTCCGCGACGCAACCGGGTTGCATCGGAAAACGAAGAAAGCTGTCGTCCTTTCCAGACGGATCGGATCGAAACGGAATCCGCGCCGTGACTTTCTTTTCACGAGGACCTTATTTCCACGAGGGAGGCAGGTCGGGGAGCGTCTCGGAGAGGATCGCGAGAATGTGTTGCCGCTCCGAATCGCCGAGGTGGGCGTAATCCGGCCAAGCGTCGGGCTGGGTGAGGATGGAGTGGAGCTTGTCGAGGATGCGGGTGCGCATCGCCGTGGGCAGATGGGTGAAGGCCTCGGAGTAAATCAGGTGGCTGCAACGGTATTTCATGAGCCGGCCATAGAGGCGGAAGTCTTTGAGCGACCGACCGTCGGCGCTTTTCCGCGCGTTGCTTTGGAAGGCGTTCTGAAAGGCGACCTCCCCTTCGATGCCGCCGGGCACTTCGAATTCCTCGACGTAAAGCATCTCGCGGAGAACCTTGTCGGCGAGGCGGTCGAGAATGCGTTCGTTCGTCTCGGAGAGAGGGCTGTCGACCGGTTCGTTGAAGGCTTTTTTCATTTCGGCGTGGCGATAGAGCGTGGCCTGGGTCGTGAGGTTCGCCTCGACGAGAACATTGTGAACCCCTGTTTGGTGTTCGAGCACCATCAGCGCCACGACATCGCTCTGTCCGCCGTTCGGATAGGGCGCGGCGTCGAAGAGAGAGTCCAGGGTATCGACCCGGCCCTCGGCGATAGGGGCAATGGGATTCATGTCCACACCGCCGAATTTGCGTTCCGCAGCCGTGGCGATGGCGTTGCCGAGATGGGTTTCGCTCTCGACTTCCCCGGTGACGTACCAACCGCCCCAGCGCTCGTCGATGGGACTGCTGTGGCGCGTGTGGAAAGTGCCCGCCTCGAAGAGCGGCAGGCCCGAATCGGAGGGATAGACCGAGCGGACCATGAGGCCGGGGAGGTCCTGATTCGAGGAACCGGCGTGGCAGTTCAGGCAGGAGCGCTCCCGCACCAGTTCGGGCGGACGGTGTTCCTTGCGGCTGCTCAGTTTCATGAGGTGGAAGACCATCCCGAGGTGCGGGTCGAAACTGGCCACCTCGATCTCTCCGTCCTGGACCCAGCCGAC
>CAYLJC010000610.1:0-2136 GCA_964383345.1 uncultured Akkermansia sp.
GTATGGGGAAGAGAAAGGCCGGGGCGTCAAATACGCCGAAGCTTTCGAGCTGTGCGAATACGGAGCACAGCCCTCCAAAGAGCAGCTCCGCCGCTTGTTTCCCTTTTTCGACTGAGCGAGGACCCGTGCCTCCGACAAAACCCCGCGGGACTTCGCCGCTCTCCGCCTGCCCGTGGAGAAAGGGATGCCTTCCTCCGAGGAGCGGATTTTGTCACAAAATGATCGGCTACCTCCCGGAAGCAAACTCGCGGGCGCAGGAGATCAGTTCGGCCGGATCGTCGATGCAAAAGTCGGGGCCTTCGGTTTCCATCGCCTCGCGTCCGTTGGCTCCCCAGCAGACCGCAACGCCGCTGACCTGTGTTTTTCGCGCCGCCTCCATGTCGCGGGTCTCGTCCCCCACATACATCGCGAGCGAGGGAACGACTCCCGTTTTTTTCAGGACCTGGGCGATGCGGTGTGGTTTGCCGAAAAGACTCACTCCTGCCTCGATGAAAGAAAAACAATCGAGCAGGTCGAAGCGCTTCATGATCATGCGCACATTCTCCGCCGAATTGGAGCTGAGGATCCCCAGCCGGAATCCCTCGCGATGGAGCTCTCGCACCGCTTCCCGGGTGCCCCGGATCATGTCCACCTCATCCATGCGGTCGTGGAGGACCTTGCGGATGTGGGCCCCGAGCTTCACCGCCATGAGACGGGAGATGCCGAGTTCGTCGAGCAGGGCCCGCGTGTTCAGCTTCCGCAGCTCCCGCACCTCGGTGATCGTGACGGAACGCAGCCCGTATCCGGCGGCGAGTTCATTGTAGATCTGAATGCCCGTTTCGATCGTGTTGGCCAGGGTGCCGTCGAAGTCGAAAATCAGGAGGGGCTTGGGAGTTCCGGCCATCATAAAAAAGGCACACTTTCCAGACGGCGGACCGGATTCGCAAGCAATCAATCGCCCCGGACCTGCGGAATCCCCGAAAACCTCCCTGACCACCGCGATGAAAATCGCCTCACCGACCCGCGATCGGGTCTTCACCGGCGCTTGTGAAACCCTCTTCCTTGCCTGAAAATACCCTGTTTTCCCCCGGACCATGAAGAACACGACTTGTCATCCCCGCTCCGCCGCAGCCCCGCCTTTGTTGCCTTTCCTTCTCTCCGTCCTTTCTCTCCTCGCCCCCGCGCTCGGCGCACAGGAGCCGACCCCGGGATATCCCGACGCCGCCGCGGAGCAGGTCACCGAGGATCTCTTCGTGGTTCCCGACGGACTGGAAGTCACCCTCTGGGCCAGCTCTCCGCAGCTTTTCAACCCCACCAACATCGACATCGATCACGAAGGGCGCATCTGGGTCGCCGAAGGGGTGCGCTATCGGAAACACTTCGACCGCCAGCCCGAAGGCGATCGCATCATCGTGCTCCAGGACACCGACGGGGATGGAAAAGCGGACTCGAGCCACACCTTCGTTCAGGAACCGCTCCTCATCGCCCCGCTCGGTGTCGCCGTGATCGACAACAAAATCGTCGTCTCCCAGCCGCCCCACCTCCTCGTCTACACCGACGTGGATCGCGACCTGAAATTCGATGACACGAAGGACAAACGCGAGATTCTCCTGACCGGATTCAACGGACAAAATCACGACCACTCCCTTCATTCCGTGACCGTCGGACCCGACGGAAAATGGTATTTCAACTCCGGCAACGTCGGCGGTCGGTTCACCGACAAATCGGGGAAAACCTTCACCATCTTCGGCGACTACCGCCCCAAGCCGATCGGTCCTTTCGAGTTCCCCCACAACCCCGAAGTCCTCGCCGGGACCCCCAGCGACGACGGCCACGTCTACGTCGGAGGCTTCACCGTGCGGATGAACCCCGACGGCACCGAAGCCGCGATCATCGGGCACAACTACCGCAATTCCTATGAGCAATCCGTCACCTCCCTCGGTGACATTTTCCAAAACGACAACGACGATCCGCCCGCCTGTCGCGTCTCCTGGGTGATGGAGTATGCCAATTTCGGATTCTCCTCGAACGACGGACAGCGCGGCTGGCGGGTCGACAAACGCCCCGGCCAGACCACCGCCATCGCCGAATGGCGGCAGGAAGATCCCGGAATCACTCCCGCCGGAGACGTCTACGGCGGCGGCTCGCCCACGGGGA
>CAYLJC010000611.1:0-2102 GCA_964383345.1 uncultured Akkermansia sp.
CGTTGACCAGCGCCCAGGTGACGGCGTCGAGAGCTTCGCGGCGGTGGGGCGCGGCACCGAGATATTCAAGGGTGGCGGTCTCTTCGTAGTCGGTGGGGGGGCGGGTGAGAATGGTCCAGTAGAGGGTCTCGAGGAGTGCGGCATCGTCTTTCTGGCTTTTCAGGAGGACTCCGAGGGTGTTCTCCGGTCGGGTCAGCAATTCGTTGAGGGTGCGTCCGCTGGTGAGTTCGAAAACCTGGGCGAGGGAGGTGTCGTAGGTGCGTTCGGTGTCGGAGTTGGTGAGGCGGGGCGGCTTGCCGAAAAGATGGACGAAGGTGTCGGCGGGGGTCGGTTTTTTCGGACGGTAGACCGCCTGCACGCCGGGGACCCGGGCCGCCCGGATCGGTTTGTCGTAGCCTTCGAAGGACGGGGTCGAGCCCATCGCGAGGTGGATGGAATCGAGAAGCTGTTCGGCCCCGAGGCGGCGGGGAAGGTTGCGGGCGAAATTGATCTCGTCGTCGGCGTTGCTGTCGTTCGGCAGGGAATCGAGCTGGTAGGCCCGCGAAGCGCAGATCGTGCGGATGATGTGGCGCAAATCAAAACCGCTCCGGACAAAATCGGCGGTGAGGGCCTCGAGGAGGGCGGGATTGACCGGCGGATTGGTCGCGCGGAAGTCATCGACCGGTTCGACGATGCCGCGCCCCATGAGGTGGAACCAGATCCGGTTGGCCTGGACTTGCGCGAAGAGCGGGTGCTCCGCCGAGGTGAGCCATTGCGCGAGAGTGTTGAGGCGTTGTTTGTCTGACGCGAGAGGGGTCGTTTCCCCGAGGAGTTTCGCAGGGGGATTTTTCCCGGTGCGGGGATCCTTGAGTTCGCGTTTCTCGACGAGATGCACGACCTGCTCGCCGACAAAGTTGTTTTTGTCGTTTTTATCAAAACGTTTGTTCTCCTTGATGTCGTAGGCGATCCCGTCGAAGACGGCGGCGAACTCGTAGTACTGGTCCATCGTCCACTTTTCGGAGGGATGGTTGTGGCACTTGGCGCAGTTCATGCGGGTCCCGAGGAAAATCTGGGCGACGGCCTCGGCGCGGTCTTCGGGGGTGCGCAGGGCGCGGTAGTAGTTGGCGGGGGCGACTTCATAGGTGCTCCCGAGGGAACTCAGGATCTCACGGACAAAACGGTCGATGGGTTTGTTTTCCGCGATGGATCGGCGAATCCAGCCGTGGAACCCGGCGACGCCTTTGCGATCGAGGACTTTTTCTTCGACGCGGAGCAGGTCGGCCCATTTCATCGCCCAGAAGTCGGCGAATTCGGGACGGGTGAGAAGATCATCGACGAGCTTGGCGCGTTTTTCCGGATCGGGATCGGCGACAAATTTCCTCGCCTCGGCCGCGGTCGGGATCAGGCCGGTGAGATCGAGACTGGCCCGCCGCAGGAAGGTGGCGTCGTCGCAGACTTTCGAGGGGTTGATCCGCAGGGTCCGCCATTTGGCGTGGAGAGCTTCGTCGATAAAAGTAAAAGCGGGGGGATCACTCCAGACAAAATCCGGACGGTCGGCCACGAAGGCGAGGCGGACGGGAGCCTGGAGGCCGAGGTAGCGGATATTCACGGTCGTTTCGCCGGGTTCCAGGCTTTGGACCGAACCGTCGGGGGCGACCTCGACATTCAGGGCGGTGGGCTCGAAGATCGCCCAGCGGTTCACGTCGCGGGTGGAGCCGTCGGAGTAATGCGCCGTGACGGAGATTTTCAGGGAGTCTTCGGGAGCAAAGAGAACCCGTTCTCGGGGAGTCGCCTCCAGGCGGACGAGGGTCGGTTCGCCGGGACGGTCAAGGGGAGCGCCGTCGGCGATCCAACGGAGGAGCAGATCGTAGGATTCGGAGTTTTTTTCAAAGCGTTGCCCGCCCTCGTGTTTCACCTCGAGGGTGGCCTTGCGGAGGAGGTAGCTTTTTTCCGGGGCGCCGATGTTGACGAAGCTTTTGACGAGCGCGGCGTGGTCTTTGGCGGGATTTTCCCCGCGAAAGGAAAGGCTCAGTTCTCCCTTGCCGGTCTGGGCACCGTGACAGGCCCCGAGATTGCAGCCCGCACGGGTGATCACGGGAACGATGTCGTTGCGGTAGGAAACC
>CAYLJC010000612.1:0-2097 GCA_964383345.1 uncultured Akkermansia sp.
CGTACCCAAAGAAGGTCCGGTCTCGGACGAACTCAACCGGAAACTGGTCCACGGCTACAACGCGTGCGTCAGCCAGACCGATGCCATGATCGGTCGCATCCTTGACGAGTTGGATGCGCTGGGTATGCGTGAAAACACCATCGTGGTGTTGTGGAGCGACCACGGATGGCAACTTGGCGAACACGGCTTCTGGTCCAAGCACGTGACCTTCCGCACCTCCTTGCAAATTCCGCTCATTGTCAGCGCCCCGGGCATGCGGGCCGGCGAATCCTCCGACGGCCTGGTTGCAAGTGTGGATATTTTCCCGACTCTCTGCGATTTGCTCGACATCAATAAACCCGGGCACCTGCAGGGGACCGGTTTCGCCCATTTGCTCAAAGACCCTTCCCTGCCCGGGAAATTGTTCACCTATTCACGCCACGGAAACCGCGATGCGATTCGCACGGGGAAATACCTATACTCGGAGTTCCGCAACAAGGGAAAAGTGATAGGGCGTATGTTGTATGATCAGGAGAAAGATCCCGACGAGAATACCAATATTTCGGAACTGCCGGAAAACCGCGCCCTGATCGAGCAGCTCAGCCGGATGCTGGGAGACCAGTTGGCTTTTGTAAACGCCAATTAGCCTCGTTTGAAATTTTTGTGGTGTAATGTGAATTTGAGAGGCTTGCCCGGGGGGGGCTTCGCCCTCACGTCCGCCGCCCGAATTTCCGCTCCAGTTCGGCGTAGTTGATTTGGATGAGGGTGGGGCGTCCGTGCGGGCAGCAGTAGGCCATGTCGCAGACGAGAAGATCTTCGAGGAGTTTTTGCAGTTCCTTTTCGTGAAGCGGATCGTTCGCTTTGACGGCGTGACGGCAGACGGTGGTGGCGATCATGTCCTCGCCGAGACGGAGGGCGGACATGCGGTCGCTGGCGGAGCGGATCTCGTTGATGATTTCGTGGAGAAAGGTTTCGGGGTCGTCGCTTTTCAGGAATACGGGGAGGGAGTCGATTTTCAGGGTGTTTCCTCCGAAGGGTTCGGCGGAGAGACCGAGTTTGCCGAGGGTCTCCAGGTTGCGGCTGACAAGGTCGAAATCGCGCGGCGGCAGATCGACCATGAGAGGGGTGAGAAGGCGCTGCGAGGGAACTCCTTCCGCTTCCATGCGGCGTTTCATTTCTTCGAAAAGGACGCGCTCGTGGGCGGCGTGTTGGTCCATCAGGACGAGGCCTTCCGCGCCTTCGAGGAGAACGTAGAGTTTCCCCAGCACGCCGATGAGGCGGTAGTCGGAGGCTTTTGGTTTCCGGTCGGGAAGGGTTTGGGGGGCTTCCGGGCTTGGCGGCGGAGGAGGAGAGAGGGTTGGGTGGGACTGCCGACCCTCTTCGGCGGCGACGCGCTGGCGTTCGAGGGCGGTGAAGAGGGGGGCGACCGGGGCGACCGGGGCGGGAGCGGTTTTCGCGAAATTGCTCCGGCTTTCGGGCGTGTGGTAGCGGTCGTGGGGAGGGAGGAGCTCCTCTTGCACGACGGTGTGTGGCGAGTCCGCCGCAGGGCGGTTGCCGGTGAATCCGACGCCCGAGACGGGGCGGGTCATACGCTCGCGCAGGGTGCGCTGGACGGCACCGATGATGGCGTCCTGCACGGCGAAACCGTCGTGGAAGCGGACTTCGCGTTTGGCGGGATGGACGTTGACATCGACGGCGGAGGGATCGGTCTCGAGGAAGAGGAAGGTGACGGGATACTGCCCTTTCATGAGAGCGGTGTGGTAGCCTTCGCGGAGTCCGCGGGAGATGATGGCGGCCTCGACGGGGCGTCCGTTGAGAAAGCTGAGCTGCTGGCGTCGGTCGCTGCGTCCCATTCCGGGAGGTCCGATGAATCCGCGCACGGTGATGTTTTTGTGAGTGGCGGGTTCGATCTCGAGGAGGCGCCCGGCGAGGTCGTTGCCGACGAGGCCGCCGATGCGCTCGCGCAGACTGGTGGTGGCGGGCAACTGGAAGGCGAGGCGTTCGTCGCGGACGAGGGAGAAGCGGATGGTCTCGTGGGCGATGGCCTGGGTTTTGACGACTTGTTCGAGGTGCGAATATTCGGTGGTCTCGGTGCGGAGAAATTTGCGGCGGGCGGGG
>CAYLJC010000613.1:0-2083 GCA_964383345.1 uncultured Akkermansia sp.
ACGGCGTCGTGAAGCACTCGGACGGGGTGGATGCCGTTGCGCAAATCTTCGAGGGGTTTGAAAAGGGCCTGGATTTCGCGGGCGCGGTCGAGGTCTTTCGCCTGGACCGCTTTGAGGAGTTGGTCGCTGAGATCGGGGCGCAGGCAGACGCAGCCGGCGGTGAAGCCGTTGACTCCGAAGCCGACGAGGTGCTCGATGACCGGTTGTTCGCCGATGCCGCTGACGATGAGGGCGGGATCGACGACATCGACGAGTCGGGAGAGGTAGGGATCGTCGCCGGGATTTTCCCGGACGATGGCGTATTTGATCCAGGAGACGAGTCCTTCCTCGACCAGTTCTTTGGCTCCTGCGACGCTGATGTAGTCTCCGTATTTGATGTAGAGCACGATGGGTTTGCCGACCTTTTTTGCGAAGCGGCGCAGCCCCGCGACAACTCCCTCCGGGGTGGTGAGACCCTGATGCGGGAGGACCATGACGGTGGGGAAGTCGGTTCCCGCGAGGATCTCCGCCTGATCCATCATGACGCCCCAGGCGGGACCGGCCGAGGGGATCACGAGGGTGTCCGCCGCCGCGAGTCGGGCGAGTTGGTCGAGGACGGACTCGTATTCACTCGGGGCGATGTGGTAGAAATTGGCGTTGCCGCCGTAGAGCAAGGTGGTGACCCCTCCGGCCTCGATGTGGCGGATGATTTTTTTGTTTTCGGTCGGGTCGAATCTCAGGTCGCGATCCCGGGCGAGGGGAGGCACGGCAATGACGGAACGGGCGAGATCGGCGGGGGTGACGGGGCGGGTTTGCATTTCGGGAAAATTTTCAGCGTTTCAGCGTTTCAAAGAAGTCAGGACCAGGTGCCGTCGAGGAGGCGTTGGGCGGGACCGGTGTAGTCGTCGCGGAGGATGTCGGGGAGGCGGTGATCCCTGACATTGTCATAGCATTGCAGCATGGCGAAGCGGGTCATGGCGGCGGGGATGCCGACGGCGGTGAAGCCGGGATGTCCCGTCGCGGGGTAAGGGCCGCCGTGGTTCATCGCGGGGGAAACGGCGACACCGGTGGGCATTTTGTCGTTGAGGAGACGTCCCGTTTTCTGTCGCAGCACGGGGGCGAGGAGGTCGTGGGCGTCGTCGTCTTCTCCGCCGGTGGACGAATAAATCGAGCCGGTCAGGTTTCCTTCGAGTTCTTCGAGAATGGCGGCGACCTGCTCCAGCGAGGAGGCGGTCACAAAGAGGGAGGTGTTGCCGAAGGCCTCCGTCTGCAGGGTCTCGGGATCGCGGAGGAAGGCCTCGCCGGAGACGTGGAAAAGGGTGTTCGCCACCGAGTGGCCCGTGCCGGTGCCGGGTCCGGTGCCGCAGAGGACTTCGGCACCGGCTTTCTGAAAAACGCGGTGGCTCTCGTGCAGCGATTTTTCCACCGAGCGAGAAAGCAGGGTGCCGGTGGCGGCGCTTTCGAAACGCCGGGTCACATCGGCGAGGAAACGCGAGGATGCCTCGCTCTCGATGAGGAGAACCAGTCCGGGATTGGTGCAAAACTGGCCCGCGCCCATGAGACAACTGCCGGTGAATTCCTCGGCGAGGGCGTCGCCCCTTTCCTCCAGGGCATGGGGGAGGTAGACGACGGGATTGACGCTGGAGAGTTCCAGATAAATGGGTTTGCCGGCGGCGTCGGCGGCGCGTTTGAGGGCGAGTCCGGCCTGGCGGCTGCCGGTGTAGCCGGTCGCTCCGATGCGTTTGTCGGCGACGAGTTGTTCACCGATGGGGTGGCTGGTGCGGTAGATCATCTGGACGATTCCGGCGGGCATCCCGGTCTCGACGGCGGCGAGACGGGCGGCTTCCGCAAAAAGTTTGGTGGTGCCGGGATGAGAGGAATTGGCCTTGGCGATGACGGGGTTTCCCGCAGCGATGGCGGCGGCAAAATCCCCGCCCGAGGCGCTCCCGAAGGCGAAGGGGAAATTGTTCGGGCCAAAGACGAGGACGGGTCCGATCGCTCCGTAGCAGGAGCGGATCCCGGCGGCTGTGTCGATGACGGGAGGCCTCCAGTTGCCCGAGCGGGCGGCGGCGGCGGCCTGGCGGAGCTGACCGGTGGTGCGGGG
>CAYLJC010000614.1:0-2077 GCA_964383345.1 uncultured Akkermansia sp.
CCTCTCGTGGCTCGCGTGGTGGACGAATATCTCCAGAAAACGTCCGATAATCCTCTCGGCCTCTTCATCTCAGACAACAACCACGAAATCGCAGCCGATGTGGACACCTCGGTACGCCTGCTGCGGGGCATCGAGGGTCGGCTAAAACTCGCGCATATCATCGAAAAAGGCTTTTTCATCGATTCGCGCCACAGCCTGCTGCTGCAACTTTGCGATCTTTGCGCCTATGCGGTTCGTAAAAAGGAAGAGCTCGCCATCGGTCACCCTGTCCGTGATCACCACAAGCAGGGCATCGCGTTGGTCGAATCATTGCTCCATAAAGGCGATGAAGCTTTTCCGGACGTCATCGCTTGGATGACTGACCAAATAAAAAAGCGGCCCGGGATATAATCCGGAGTCGGCTTTGGCCGGCTCACTCAGGTCGCTGCTGATAAAGACACACATAATACGCCTTTTTTCAAGTCTTCCTTCGCACCCGTGACACACTCCGCCCTTTTCGCTGTGCCAATCATCAAACACTTTCCGGTAAGCGTAAAACCCTTGCTTGCCTAATCTAACGATAATCTGACGACGATTTCTAAGAATCTACCGATTTTCGCTCTGAGAAACTTGGCCGCAGCATTCGGTGGCCACTTCCGCCTTCCACAGGCCGATCCATCACTAATCTACTACCATTTCGTCGAAATCCACTACCCGGGCTGCTCAAGCGCCTAAGCTTCAGTGAATAAGAACAACGCCAGCCAAGCCCCAGTCTTCCGACTATCTACCGATTATCTTCCGATGTTTTACGGTTATCTTCTGATTTTCACCGGATTCCCTGCTCGCTACCCGCTACCCACTACTCGCTACTGACTCCCCATGTCCGTCTCCAACACCATCAAGTCCATCCAGGATATCATGCGCAAGGACACCGGCGTCGACGGCGACGCCCAGCGCCTGACGCAGCTTGTCTGGATGTTCTTCCTGAAGATCTTCGACGACAAGGAGCAGGAGTTCGCCCTCCTCAACCGGGACTACAAGTCGCCCATCCCGAAGCGCTTCCAGTGGCGCACGTGGGCCAGGGATGACGAGGGCCTCACCGGCGAGCAGCTCAGCGACTTCATCAACACCGAGCTCTTCCCCAAGCTCAAGGAGCTGCCCACCTCGAATCCCCGCGCCAAGATCGTCCGCGACGTCTTCGAGGACTCCTACCACTACATGAAGTCCGGCCACCTCGTCCGGCAGGTGATCAACAAGATCAACGAGATTGATTTCAACAACCTGAAGGAGAAGCAGCACTTCGGCGACATCTACGAGCAACTCCTCAACGACCTCCAGGCCGCCGGCAACGCCGGTGAATACTACACCCCGCGCGCCGTCACCCGGTTCATGATCGACCGCCTCGATCCGCACCCCGGGGAAAAACTTCTCGATCCCGCCTGCGGCACCGGCGGCTTCCTCACCTGCGCCATGGACCACATGCGGTCCCGCTACGTGAAGACCGTGAAGCAGGAGGAGAAAATGCAGTCCGGCCTCAACGCCGTGGAAAAGAAGCCCCTCCCGCACCTCCTGTGCGTGACCAACATGCTCCTCCACGGCATCGACCAGCCCGGGTTCGTCCGCCACGACAACACCCTCGCCCGGCCCCTCATCTCCTACGGCCCCGCCGACCGCGTGGACATCGTCGCGACCAACCCGCCCTTCGGCGGCATGGAGGAGGACGGCATCGAGTCCAACTTCCCCGCCACCTTCCGCACCCGGGAGACCGCCGACCTCTTTCTCGTGCTCATCATGCACCTCCTCAAGGACGGCGGCCGCGCCGCCGTCGTCCTCCCCGACGGCTCGCTCTTCGGCGAGGGTATCAAGACCCGCATCAAGGAGAAGCTCCTCACCGAGTGCGACCTCCACACCATCGTCCGCCTCCCCAACAGCGTCTTCCGCCCGTACGCCAGCATCGGCACCAATCTCCTCTTCTTCACGAAGGGCAGTCCCACGAAGGAGACGTGGTTCTACGAGCACCGCGTCCCCGCCACCCAGAAGGCTTACAACAAAACCCGCCCCATCCGCTTCGAGGAATTCGACCCCGAGATCGCGTGGT
>CAYLJC010000615.1:0-2072 GCA_964383345.1 uncultured Akkermansia sp.
ATCGGGGGCGGACGGAGGCTTCACGGGGACGGGGACGGGGGATGAGTGGAAGAAAGGCGGAGCGACCATCTTCCTTCACGTCCTCCCGTTTGCCAATTCCGTATTCTACTGGTAGAGAGAACCCGGCAGAGCGCGGGGACCGTCCCCGATCGCGATCCTTGTCCATGGAAGATTTTGCATTCATCAAGCTGACGCCCGGCCGCTACCTCTGCGGTTTGGGTCCTTTCGCGGCCTGCGCGACGGCGCCGGACGACGGGGCGACGGCTTTTTACCGCAACAACTTCGACCTCTCCGACCCCGCCCCCTGGAAGATTCCCTCGCGGGCCTTCGAAACCGACGACCTCCGCGTCCTCCTGTCCGAAAACGGGGCCACCCCACTGCCCGAGATCGCCTGGTCCGGCCTCGGAGACACGGATGTGCGGGGCATTTTTGACGAAATTCTCGATCAGATTGACCGGGGAACACTCAAAAAATCCGTCCCCGTCCTCACCGAGCGAGGCACCCTTCATCGCGGGGAACCCGCCGCCCTCGTCAAGGCCATCATCGCCGCGCCGGAGTCGCTCCGGGGCTACGGTTTCCGCGAAGGCGGCACCGGGGTCATCGGGGCAACGCCCGAGCAGCTTTTCACCGTGCGCAACGGTCTCCTCGAAACGATGGCCCTCGCGGGAACGGCACCGCGTCACGAGATCCACGATTTTCCCCACGATCCGAAAGAGATCCGCGAACACGAGTTTGTCGCCGATTACATCGAGGAACTGCTCGCCCCCTTCGGAAAAGTGGAGCGCGAGCCGCGCACCCTGCTTGATCTCGGCTCGATGATCCATTTCCTCACGCGGATGCGGGTGCGGCTGAGCGATCCCGCCGCCGATCTCAACGAACTGGTGCGCTGCCTCCATCCGACCCCCGCGTTGGGGGCCTGCCCCCGGGGGGAAGGCGCTCTCCGCCAGCTCCTCGACTACCGGGAACGTCTCGGAGTGCCCGAACATTTCGGAGCGCCTTTCGGAGCGATTCACGAGGGTTTTTTCCAGGCGCTCGTCGCGATCCGCAACCTCTCGTGGGACGGGCGCGATGTCTTCCTGCCCAGCGGCGTCGGACTCGTCGAAGGGAGTCGCTTCGACCGCGAATGGCGCGAGCTCGCCCTGAAGCGGAATTCGGTCAAATCACTGCTCGGAGTATGAGTCCCAACGCCCGACTCGCCGGAACCGCCCTCGGACATCTCGCCGGACTCGGGCTGCGCGATTTTGTCGTCTGTGCGGGCGCGCGCAATGCCCCGCTCGTGAACTCCTTATTGGCATCTTGTCAGGAAAAAACATGGACCGTGCGTCATCATTTCGACGAACGCACCGCCGCTTTTTTTGCGCTGGGTCTGGCGAAAAAAAACGCTTCTCCCGTCGCGGTTCTGACGGCCTGCCGCACGGCCGTGGGGGAGTTGTTTGCAGCGGGGAAGGTGGGGGTTTATTGCGGTATTCCGCTTGTCCTCGTGACGACGGATCGTCCCGTCGCCTACCGTGGTAGCGGGGCTCCCCAGGCCATCGAGCAAGCGGGAATTTTCGGGCTGTACGCGCCGCTCTCGCTCGACATTTCCATCGAAGAAGATCTTGCTGCCGTGGCCGCCTGGGAGAAAAACGCTCCGCTCCATCTCAATCTCTGTTTTGACGAACCCACTCCCGGCGATGTCTGCCGGGAATGGGAGGAGAGGGAGTTTCCTTCCGTTTCGTCCCCGGATCTTGCCGGAGAAGAACCCGGTGAGGAGTTCGCCCGCTTCTGTCAATCGGCGGATCGCCCCGTGGTCCTGCTCGGAGAACTCCCGCCGGACTGGCGGCCGGAAGTGGAAAAATTTCTCTTCACCAGCGGAGTTCCCCTGTGGGCGGAAGCCGGCAGCGGCCTGCGCGAAAGCCCTCTCCTTGCAAAACAACAAATCCGCTCCGAATATTTCCTGACAAAATTTCCGCCCCGTCAGGTCCTGCGCCTCGGCGGAGTCCCCAGCCTGCGATTCTGGCGGGACCTGGAGGACAGTCCCGACATCGCGGTGTTTTCGCTCAGCCCGCGGCCATTCTCCGGACTGGCGCGGG
>CAYLJC010000616.1:0-2070 GCA_964383345.1 uncultured Akkermansia sp.
GGTCGTCCGAGGCCAACGACGCGCACGTGGCCGCTCTTCTCATGGCGGCCATGTGGGAGAAAGGGGTGGTCGAGGATCTCTCCTTCGGCCTGGGCCCGTTGCGCAGCGGGATTCACCTTTTCTCCGTCGATGTCCGGGCGGGGATTCTGCACTGGGACGATTCCGACGCGCGCGCCGTGCTGGAGAACATGCCGCTCGCCCGACTCGATGGAGAAGATCCGAAAGTGGAGACCCGGCTCCGCGCGATGGGTTTGAAGCGCCTCGTCGAGCTGTATCCCTGGGACGAGATTGTGCCGGAGTATCGCCAGTGCTACGCGTATTCGGCGATTCGCCGGGGCATGCAGGAGGTTTTTTGGGCCGACTTCCTGTCGAATCGGCGCGGTGAAATCGAGGCCCTCGACTGCGAGATCACGATCGATCCGGATTTCGGTCTCCAGGTCATCGAGCCGCTCGATTATTATGGCGAGATCCACGCTGAAGAGGAAGCGGTGGACTGGTTCGGGTTCGAATACGGGATGCGGCGGGGAGAGGAAAAGATCAATTTGCTTCCCTGTCTGGTGCGCTATCTGGAGAGCAAACCGGCTGGTTTCAGCCTCGCGAATCTCGGGAAGGGAGCGGAGGAGAAAAAAATTCCCATTCAGCTCGGCGATACCGGGCAATTCGTGGCGATCCCGGCGCGCAAGCTCCAGACCATCCTGGGCCTGCTCACGGAACTCTTCGACCTGCATCCCGTCTCGGAGGAAGGAACCGTCCGCCTCCACCACGTGCGGGCGGCGCAGTTGACCCGCTTCCAGGGGGAGGAGTCCCTCGTCGACACCGCCCCCGAGGATCTGAAAAAACGGGCCGCCGAGATCGAGGCTTTGCGGCCGAGAGAGAACCCCGAAGCCCCCCAGGGGTTCCTCGCCTCCCTGCGGCCCTATCAGCAGGATGGCTTCGAGTGGCTCCAGTTCCTTCGCGAACAAAAACTGGGCGGTATCCTCGCCGACGACATGGGGCTGGGGAAAACCGTGCAAACCCTCTGCCACCTGCACTGCGAGAAAAGGAGCGGGCGGGCCGACCTGCCCAGCCTCATCCTCGCTCCGAAAAGCGTCGTGCCGAACTGGGAAAAAGAAGCCAAAAAGTTCGCCCCGTCGCTCAAGGTGATCGCCCTCCAGGGACCCCGGCGGAAAAAATATTACCCCGTTCTGCAACACTGCGATCTCGTCGTGACGTCCTATCCGGTTCTCTTTCGCGACGCCGAGGAGTTGCTCAACCAGCCCTTTCATTACGTCGTCCTCGACGAGGCTCACACGATCAAAAACACCGCCTCGCAAATCACCAAAGTCGCCTACAAAATCGACGCGCGGCACCGTCTCTGCCTGTCCGGGACCCCCATTGAAAACCATCTCGGGGAACTGTGGTCGATTTTTCATTTACTCACTCCGGGTTTCCACGGAAGAGAGGAAAGATACAACAGCTGCTATCGCACGCCCATTGAGAAACACCGCGACGAAGGACTTCGCAAGCGCCTCGCTGAGCGCGTCGCGCCCCTCATGTTGCGCCGCACCAAAACGCTGGTGGCCCACGATCTGCCGCCGAAGACGGAGATCGTCAGGACCGTCGAACTGCACCCCAAACAGGTCGAACTCTACGAGGCGGTGCGGGCGGCGGTGAGCCGTGAGGTCCACGAAGAGATCGCCCGGCTCGGTGCGGAAAAAAGCAAGCTCCTCGTGCTCGATGCGCTCCTGAAGCTGCGACAGGTCTGCAACCATCCGCACCTGCTCCAGCTTCCCTCGGCCCGGAAAGTGAAAAGCTCGGCGAAGATGGATCTGCTCATGGACTGGATTCCCTCCATGGTGAAAGAGGGGAGGCGCATCCTCATTTTTTCCCAGTTCACCGGGATGCTCTCCATCATCGAGCAGGCTCTCACGAAAGAAGGAGTGCGCTTTCTCACCCTCACCGGACAATCAAAAGACCGCGGGCAACTCTGCGATGATTTTCAGGCGGGAAAAGCGCCCGTCTTTCTCATCAGTCTCCGCGCCGGAGGAACGGGGCTCAACCTCACCGCAGCGGACACCGTGATCCATTTCG
>CAYLJC010000617.1:0-2070 GCA_964383345.1 uncultured Akkermansia sp.
TGGACGGGGACACCGCCGGCGGACTCAGTCCGATCTCAGGCATCGACAAGGCCTTTTTGCGTCAATGGCTGCGGTGGATGGAGACGACCGGCGCGGGTCCTGACATCGCACCCATTCCCGAGCTGGGGGTCATCAATGTGCAGGCTCCGACCGCCGAACTGCGTCCCGGCGAGGACAAGCAGACCGATGAATCGGACCTGATGCCCTACCCCGTGCTCGACGCGATCGAGAAGCACGCGATCCGCGACAAGAAACTGCCGAGCGAGGTCTGGGAACTGATGGTCGAAACACATCCCGAGCACGATGAGGAGATGTTGCGTGCCTGGGTCATCAAGTTCTTCCGTCTGTGGAGCCGCAATCAGTGGAAACGCGAGCGCTACGCGCCGGGTTTTCATGTCGATGACAAAAATCTCGATCCCAAAACCTGGTGTCGTTTCCCCATCCTCAGCAGCGGATTCCACGACGAACTCGCCGAGCTGGAGCGTCTCCCCGCAGTATCGCTGGGGCGGCTTCGGAGGGGCGCCGCAAGTGAAAATCCACATTTACCCAACGACTGACATGGCCTCCTACTACGGTCTCTACCTGACACTCCATCTGTTATGCGCGATCCTCTTCGTGGGGGCCGTGTTCTTCGAGGTCCTCGTCATCGAGCCTCTTGAAAAGCGCCTGCCTCCGGAACTCTCGCGTCTGCTCGCCGAGGAGATTCCGAAGCAGGTGCGCCGTTTCATGCCTGTCGTCGTGGCCGTCCTCTTCGTTACCGGAGGGCTCCTCTTCTGGTTCCATTTCAGGAGTCGGCCCGATTTTTTCCACACCCGCTTCGGGATCCTGCTTTCCATCAAGGTCGCCCTGGCCTTCACCGTTCTGGGCATCTTCGTCGCCTCGATCCGCGCCTCCTACAAAGGAACGATGGACCTGTGCCAATTCCGCCACACGCACCGCATCGTCGCCGTGCTGATGCTCGGCATCGTGCTCCTCGCCAAGGGCATCTACTTCCTCTGAACGGGACTCTCATTCATCCACCGGCAGACCCCACTTTTTCCTGAAATCCGCCCACGGCATGGCTGTCTTGGGGTTTTGACGATACTCCTCCATGCGTGCATCAAGGAGTTTCAGGATTGCTTCCGTTTGCGGATCGTCCTGCGGTGCTTCGTCGAATTCACCCCACAACTCCGCAGCGAGAGTCAGCTTTTGTTGCGGAGTGAGTTTTTCGATTCCAGGGATGGTTTCCGCGATCATGAGTCCAGTATACCAAAGTTGGGGGTCCATTTCACTTCCTCAAGCGCTTCACCCGTCGGGGGGACCAGCAGATTCGCCACCAGCTTGATTACCAGAAATTTTTCGCCACCCCTGGCCCGGGCTGGAAAGTTGACCGAGGAATCGGATCGACCTACGCTTTTCCCGAAGCTCTCCGTTCCGTTGCCTTCCGGAGCAGGCTGCGGACGGCACAAGAAACCCCGTCCGGATCACCATTTCCTCGTTGTTTTGTCACCTCATTCCCACTGACCGCCCATGAAGCACCCGCTCCACCTTGTCCAACTCGCCCTGGCGATTCTTGCCGCCGCCGTCGCGGCGGATGCCGCCCCCCCGACCCCCTTCCACTTCGCCCATCGCGGCGGGGCGCACGAATTCGAGGAGAACACCATGTTCGCTTTCAAGAGCAGCTACGAGAAAGGGATCCGCGGCTACGAACTCGATGTCCGCATGACCAAGGACGGCGAGCTGGTCGTCTTGCATGACAACACACTGGATCGCACCCACGACGGCACCGGCCCGGTGGAACACCTCGCTGCGGCGGAGGCCAGGGGTATCAAGACCAAAAAGCAGGGCGAGCCCCTCCTCTTCCTCGACACCCTGCTGGACTATCTCAAGGACAAGGAGGGCATCTACGTCGAATTCGAGATGAAAACCAGCAGTAAGGAGCTGTATCCCGACGAGCGCATCGACGCCTACGTGGCGGCCCTGCACAAGAAGGTGACGGCCTTCGTTCCCAAAGGCTCCACCTACGTGTTCACCTCCTTCGACCAGCGCCCCCTCCGGGCCCTCAAGAAGATCGATCCGGAAGCCGACATC
>CAYLJC010000618.1:0-1266 GCA_964383345.1 uncultured Akkermansia sp.
AGCCTCCGCCCGGCGCAGCAGCGGGATGCCGCGCCGCACCGCCTCGTCGTAGGCGGCGTTGCCAGGTTTGATCGCGCTGGAATAGACCACCACGTCGGCATCGGCGACCGCTTCGGCACAATGGGGACTGGAAAAAACGAGACCGGCTTTCTCCAGGCGCTCCGTTTCCCGCGAAGTGACGCGGTCCGAACCCGAAACGCGGTGTCCGAGGCCGAGCAGGAGCGATCCCAGTCCGCTCATCCCCGAACCGGCCACCCCGATGAGGTGAACGCGGAGGCTATCCTTCCCGCAGGCAAAACGGGCCCCCCACTGTTGGCAAAGATCACTCATTATCGGGTCGTGGAAAAACGAAGGAAAAAGGGCGGGAGAAGGCTCAGGCGAGCGAGGCGGCGATGACTTCGCAGACACGGACCGAGGCATCGGGCACGGCAAGGCGGGCGGCGGATTCTTTCATTTTTGTAAGTCTTTTATTGTCAGTTATTAACTCAATAATTTTACTTGAAAAATTTTGTTCGTTCAGTTCTTCCTGAGGCCACAGTTCGGCCGCGCCGGGGTCGGAAAAAATCCGGGCGTTGCTCGTCTGGTGATCCTCCGCCGCGAAGGGATACGGAATCAGGACGGAGGGTATTTCATAATAGCCCAATTCCGTCAAAGTCGAGGCACCCGAGCGGCACACCGCGAGATCGGCGGCGGCATAGGCATACTGGATTTCACTGCAAAAATCACGCAGGACCCCGGCTGCGGGAAGCGCTTCGTAGGCCGGTTTGACCAGTTCGTAGTCGCCCGGTCCACTGATATGGAGCACCTGCAAACCCGCTTCGGCCAGGGGCGACAGACTCGCCGCGACCAGTTCATTGACCCGCCGGGCTCCCTGGCTGCCTCCCATGACCATGACGGTCTTCTTGGCCGGATCGAGCCCGAAACGGGCCAGCGACTCCTCGCGGGTGGGACGATTCACCAGGGAAGGACGCAGGGGAGTGCCAACCACTTCCACCGTCCTGCCTTTTCCGAAAAGAGGACCACACGAAGCAAATCCCACGAGGACGGAGCGGGCGAAGAGGGCGTTGAGCCGGTTCGCCTTGCCCGGAATGGAATTGGATTCGTGGATGAAAGTGGGCAGGCCGGCTATTCTCCCCGCCGCCAGCGGGGCCGCCGAAGTGAACCCTCCCATCCCCAGCACCGCGTCCGCCCGGAAGTTTTTCAGCAAACGTCGACACGCTCCGAGCGAACGAAGGAAGGCGAGCAGAAAACCCGGCCCGTCAATCC
>CAYLJC010000618.1:1276-2069 GCA_964383345.1 uncultured Akkermansia sp.
GCATCCTCAACGAAAACAATCCCGGCATCGCTATGGATGGCATTTTCTCGAATCGAAGATGCTCATAACCTTCCGTCGCCAGCGCGTCGATCTGCTTTTCCGAAATGAGCAGCAACACCTCCCCGCCCCGTCGCGTCCAGGCCTCCGCCACGGCAATGCCGGGGAAAAGGTGTCCACCCGTGCCACCGCAGGCGATGACAAGGCGTTTTTCGGAAATCGTTACCATGTACTGATTATTAGATTTTGCGTTAATTCCTCCTAATTTCAACCCTCGGAACCCACGAAAGCACAGATTTTCGTTCCCCGGAGAAAAATCTCTCTCCGCGTCCCCTCCGTCGGCGCAAAAAAAGAACGACCACACCGAATTCCCTTCCTACAATTCGGATAAATTTTTGCAAACACCCCACATCTTGTGGTTATTTTCGGTTTGACACCACAACATCTGGTTGCAACTCTGATAAAAGAGTCGCAATATTTTATTTTCTTGCCTCGGCTCCCCCTCTCCCATGCGCTGCGTCAAATGCAACAGTCTTGAAGACAAGGTCATCGATTCCCGCCTTTCCAAGGATGGTTTTTCCATCCGACGGCGTCGGGAGTGTCTCGACTGCGCGCATCGTTTCACCACCTACGAGCAGGTCGAACGGCGCGATGTCCTCGTCGTGAAGCGGGACGGGACCCGGGAACCTTTCAAACGCGAGAAGCTCCTCGGCGGTCTCATCAAAGCCTGCGAGAAGCGGAAGGTTTCGATCGACGAACTGGAAAACGCCGTCGAGGAAATCGTCAACGAGCTCAC
>CAYLJC010000619.1:0-2061 GCA_964383345.1 uncultured Akkermansia sp.
ACGCCGCGCCGTCGTCAACGGCAACCGCCTCGGCCGCATCCGCACCTTCGTCAACGGGGTTCCCGCCGCCGATCTCACCGACGATATGACCGCGACCGGCTTCATCGGGCTCCAGGTCCACGGCATCGGCAAACGCGAGGAGACCCTCCAGGTCCGCTACCGCAACGTCAGAATCCAGGATCTCGGGGAGAAAACCGACTACCGCACTCCCGAGATCGAGGCCTACACCCACGAGGGTCCGCTCGTGAAGGAAGGGGCGACCTTCCGCAAACTCGCCGACGGATTCAAATTCACCGAAGGCCCCGCCCTCGCGCCGGACGGCAAGATCTATTTCTCGGACATCCCCAACGAGCGCATCCACGTTTACGATCCCGCCTCCGGGGAGACCGGCGTCTTTCGCGAACAGAGCGGCAGGGCCAACGGTCTTTTCTTCACCCCCGCCGGTGCCCTCATCGCCTGCGAGGGAGGTGCCCGCCGCCTCACCCGGACCAACTTCGACGGCAAACTCACCGTGCTGGCCGACACCTTCGACGGCAAAAAACTCAACAGTCCCAACGATGTCGTCCCCGACGGCAGCGGCGGGTTTTACTTCACCGATCCCCGCTACGGCAAGGGGGACGACCGCGAGATCGACATCGAAGCGGTCTACTACATCACCCGGGCCGGCAAACTCACCGAGGTCGCCGCCGATCTCGTGAAACCCAACGGAGTCATCATGTCTCCCGACAGCCGCATCCTCTACGTCGCCGATCCCGGCGCCGAGACGATCTATGCCTACGACGTGCCCGAACCCGGCAAGCTCACCAACAAACGCGCCGTCGCCGCCGTCGGCAGCGATGGCATGACGGTGGACAAGGCCGGCAACTTCTACGTGACTTGGAAAGGAGAGGTCATCGCCTTTTCTCCCGTCGGCACCGAGTTGTTGCGCCTCACCGTCCCCGAGGGGCCCAGCAATTGTGTCCTCGTCGGGAAAACCCTCTACGTCACCGCCCGGACCGGATTCTACGCCATCGACTTGGAAGTCGAGGGCGTGCGGTGAGGGAAGGGGCGGAAGCCAGGGGTCAGGGACCGCTTTTGCTCAAAATCCGCCCATCGCCTGCAGGGTGAATCCCTTGAGGTATTTTGTCTCGGGCAGGGTCACGACGACGGGGTGGTCGCGTCGCTGCGAATGCGCCGCGAGGAGCCGCAGATTGCGCTTCGCATCGACCGATGCGGCGGCGATGACATCGAAAAACTCCTGCTCGCTGACGTGGTGGCTGCAGCAATAGGTCGAGAGGATTCCGTCCGCAGTCAGCAGCTTGAGGGCGCGCAGGTGGATCTCCTTGTATCCGCGCATCGCTCCTTTGAGCGCTTTGCGGCTCTTCGTGAAGGAGGGCGGGTCGAGCACGATGAGGTCGAATTTCCGCTCCGCCGTCTCGGCTTCCTTGAGAAAATCAAAGACGTTCGCCTCCAGCGCCTCCACCGCCAGGCCGTTGCGCCCGGCATTGCGCCGCGTCGCCTCGACCGCCGCCCCGCTGATGTCGACCGCGAGGACCGAAGCCGCTCCCGCCTTTGCCGCGTGGAGGGCGAATCCGCCCTGGTTGCAGAAGCAGTCGAGGACCGCTTTTCCCGGCGAGAGCTCCGCCACCGCCGCGTAGGCATCAAGCTGATCGAGATAGATCCCGGTTTTTTGCCCGGCGAGCAGGTCCACCTCCTGAAGCAAGCCGTTCACTGTGATCGTGAACGGCCCGCTCTCCGTCCCGGCGAGCCGCCCGACGACGGGCTCGAGGCCTTCCGCCTTGCGGATCGAAGAATCGTTGCGCTCCACCACCGTGATGCCCTCGCCGAAGAGCCGCTGCATCGCCTCGACGAGGAGCCCTTTGCGCTGATCCATCGCGAGGGTGAGGGTCTGCAGAACGAAGGCATCCCCGTATCGGTCGATCACCACCCCCGGCAGGCCGTCGGCCTCGCTCCAGACGAGTCGGTAGACGGGTTCGGGAAAGGCCATCGCGTCGCGCAGGGCGAGGGCGCGGCGCAGGCGGCGGTCGAAGAAGGCGGCATCGAGCTCCTGCTTGCGGCGCG
>CAYLJC010000620.1:0-2058 GCA_964383345.1 uncultured Akkermansia sp.
TCACGCCGAGGTGGATGGGGTAGTTACTGTCCTCTCCCAGTTCGGCGAGCCGGGCGACGAGGAGGCGGTAGGCCTCTATCATGACCTTGGGGTTGCTCGCCTTCATTGAAAAAACAAGATCGTGGTAATCCCGCGCCCGCGCGATGCGGGCGAACTCAAGGGCGCTCTCGACCATGCCGAGAGGGGTGTCGCCGAAGCGGTTCATGAGGCGGTCGCTGAGGGAGCCGTGGTTGGTCCCGATGCGCATGGCGACGCGGCGGGTTTTGGCCTCGTCGACGAGCGGGCCGAACTCTTCTTCGAGGCGGGCGAGTTCTTCGGAATATTCCTCGTCGGTGTATTCGCGGACCTGGAATTTCTTTTTGTCGGCGTAGTTGCCGGGGTTGACGCGGACTTTTTCGACCCACTTGACCGCCTCCATGGCGGCGTCGGGTTTGAAATGAATGTCGGCGACGATGGGGACTTCGCTGCCACGGGCGCGTATCCCCGCAACGATGTGCTCGAGATTTTCGGCGATTTTTTTTGTTTGGGCCGTAACCCTGACGATTTCACATCCGACCGCGACCAACTGCATGGCTTCCTCAATGCAGTCTTCCGTCTCGCGGGTGTCGCTCGTGAGCATGGACTGGATCCGCACCTCGTTGGCACCCCCGACTCCGACCGGTCCGATCCCGATCGGACGGGTGGGGCGTCGGGTGAGACTGAGGGGCGAGGGCGAATAGCGGCGGCTCATGCGGACTACTTCTCAAGGGGGAGAAATTCGGGATGTGGTTTTTGTTCGACGGGATCTCCGTTGGGGATGCGGTCGCCCACGTCCTTGAGGGTGACAAACCCCATGAAAAAGAGGAGCAGGAGGACAAAGGCCGTCTGCACCACTTCGAGGAAACGGATCGGGATGGCGCGGCGGGTGAGCCATTCATACGAAGCCATCACGATGTGGCCGCCGTCGAGGACGGGGAAGGGCAGCAGGTTGAGAATGGCGAGGTTCACATTGAGGAGCACGCTGAACCAGAGGGCGAGCCGCCATCCTTCGGGATCTTTGAAGAGGTCGTAGTAGGTGCCCATGATGCCGACGGGGCCGCTGAGGTGGCCCGCCTTGACATCGGAGGTGGGGGAAAAGACGGCGTTGAGGGTGCGCACGATGGAGTTGAAACTGTCGATCACCTGCACGACGGGATTTTCGCGGACGAGAGTGCGGATGCCCTCGTGACTCAGGGCCACGCCGAGGAGCGGTTTCTCCCCGTGTTTCTCGGGAACGCGCGGGGTGACGGTGAGGGTGATCTCCGATTTGTCGCGCTTGACCCCGATCTCGTGGGGCCGTCCGGCTTCCCAGGGATAGCTGGAGACGTCGTCGGTGCTGCGCACGGCTTTGCCATCGATGGAGACAATGAGGTCACCCTTGCGGAAACCGGCGTCGACGGCGGGGCTGTTTTTGCTCAGGTCCGCCACCACCGGCGAGATCATCGGGGCAACCCCTATCATGCGAAGGGCGGGGCGTCGCGAGACGTATTCCCAGGTCTGGCGCAACCAGCCGCCTTCGAGTTTGCCTTCCTGCGCTTCCTCGGGACGTATCACGGTCAGTTTGACAAGTCCGGTACCGGGGCGGTCCAGTTCGACATCAATGTCTTTGTTGTCGCTGGAGATGACCGTCCACATGATGGACTGGTTCATGCCGAGGAAGCGCTCAACCTTCTGTCCGTCTATCATCCGGATGGTATCGCCGACCTGGATGCCGGCTTTGGCGGCGGGGGATTCTTCGGCAACGTAGCCTATCGTGGTGGTCCCGACCGCTTCGCTGACGGGTTTTTTCACCGCCCAGACCACGACGGCGAAGACGACCGCGAGAAGAAAGCTGAAGAGTGGTCCGGCAAAAGCGACGATGATCTTGTCGAGCGGGGTGATGGGCGGAAGTTGTTTTCGCGGGGTATCTCCCTCGACACTGCCTTCGATGCTCTCCATGGGGGCCATTTGCGGCAGGGAAACAAATCCGCCCGCGGGAATCGAGCCGAGTCCGTACTGCACGCCATTGTAGGTTTTTTTCCAGATCGGCTTGCCGAACCA
>CAYLJC010000621.1:0-2053 GCA_964383345.1 uncultured Akkermansia sp.
TTGCGATTTCGTGGTTTTTCCCACGTGGGGTTTTTCCGTGATCACCAATGGGGGGGGGGGGGGTGGCGGAAATGTCGGGGGAAAGCGGGAGGGAAGAGGATACGGCGGATCGGGCGGGGTTCAAGGCGGGTTTGGACGCTCTCAGAACATCATCATCATCTGTCCGTCTTCTTTTTTCTTCAGCGGCCGGAAACGCACTCCCGCTCCGATGAGGCGCACCGATTTCCCCCGACCGCGCTCCCAGGCTTCGGCGAGGAGTTCGCGCATCACTTCCGGCTCGACCCGGTCGGCGGCGCGCTGGGCGGAGGTGGTCTGGAAGTCACCGAACTTCACTTTGACAACACATTCCCGGATCTCGCGTTCTTCGTAGCGGCCCTCGAGATCGTCGCGCAGTTCGGCGAGGATCTCCTCCAGCTTCTCCAGCCCTTCGTCGACCGAGTTCAGATTTTCGCGAAAGGTGCATTCGTTGCTGACGGATTTGCGTTCGCGGTTGGGATTCACGGTGCGTTCGTCGATCCCGCGGCAGAGCCGGTAGAGAGAGCTGCCGAACTTGCCAAAGCGCCTCACCAATTCCAGTTCCGAGCGCTCCCGCATGGCCCCGCAGGTGGGGATGCCGGCTTCGTGGAGGCGCGTCGCGGTGGCCTTGCCCACCCCCCAGATTTTTTCGACGGGCAGATCGGCGAGAAAATCGGCGACCTCGTCGGGAGCGACCTCGAACTGACCGTCGGGCTTTCTCCAGTCGCTCGCGATCTTGGCGATGAACTTGTTCGGGGCGATCCCGGCCGAGGCGGTGAGGTGGCATTGCGAGCGGATTCGCTCCCGGATTTCCCAGGCGATGGAGGCGGCCTCGGACCGGAGATGCGAGACATCGAGATAGGCCTCGTCGAGGGAGAGCGGCTCGATTCGTGCGGTGAAATCGGCGAAGATCGCCCGAATTTTCGCCGACTCGGCCCGATAGAGGTCAAAGCGGACCGGCAGCAGGACGAGGTCGGGACAGAGGTCGCGCGCTTTGAAGGCCGGCATCGCGGAGCGGCAGCCGTAGGTGCGGGCGAGGTAGTTGCAGGTCGTGAGAACCCCGCGCCCGCTGTCGCCGCCCACCGCGACAGGGAGCCCTGCGAGTTCGGGTCTCTCCCGCATCTCGATCGCCGCGTAAAAGCAATCCATGTCGACATGGATGATCTTGCGGGATGTTTCGGAAGCAGGCATGGAGAGCGGCGGAATCTCCTACGGGAACGCCGCCGGGGCAACGCCGGGCTTCCCTTTCGTCGGCAAAGGGGTAGAATCCCGAGCGATGTCCGACTACGCCGTCATCATTCCCGCCTACAACGAAGAGGCCTATCTCGCCGCCACCATCACCGCGACGCGGGAGGCGATGCGCGGACTCGCCGGGGAATTCGGCGTCGGGGAACTCATCGTGGTGGACAACAATTCGACCGACCGCACCGCCGCCATCGCCGCGGAAAGCGGAGCGGACCGTGTCGTCTTCGAACCCCACAACCAGATCGCGCGGGCGCGCAACGCGGGAGCGGAGAACACCCGCGCCGACCGCCTCGTGTTCATCGACGCCGATACCCGGGTCGAGAGCGCCACCCTGCGTCAGGCTCTCGCCCTGCTGGCTTCGGGGGAAGTCGCCGCGGGCGGAGCGCGCCTCGTCATGGACCAGGCGGTCAGCCCGATAGTGGATTGGCTCGTGCGGACCTGGAACCGGGTCGCCGCCGGATTCGGATACGCCGCCGGGAGTTTCTTTTTTGCCCGGCGCGACGCCTTCGAAGCGGGCGGGGGCTTCGACGAGGCGGTCTACGCGGGGGAGGAAGTCTGGCTCGCCCGCCGCATCAAGGCGTGGGCGAAACCACGTGGCCTGGCGTTTTCCGTCATCTCCGACCCGCCCGTGCTGACCTCGGGGAGAAAGTCCGACTGGTTTTCGACGAGGGCGTTCCTCGGGCAACTCGCGATCCTGTTCCTGATTCCGCGGGCCACCCGGAGCCGCCGCCTCTGCGCGATGTGGTACCGACGGCCGACGGAGTTGCCGGAGTGAGGCTCCTTTCGTGGCGCC
>CAYLJC010000622.1:0-2053 GCA_964383345.1 uncultured Akkermansia sp.
GGTCTACCTGTTCATGACGCCGTTTCTCGCTGCGGTGATGTTCGGACTCGGCAGCCTCTTGCGCAGACTGGTCATCGGCACGATCATGCTGTAAGCAATCGCTCGAACAACACACGGGGCGGCGAGTCGGATCCGCTGGCTCTCGCCTCCGCTCAAGGTCGTGGCGGAGCGATCCAGTTGGAGATAGCCGAGCCCCACCTCTTCCATGAAGTGGAGGCGCTGCACGATCTCCGGGAGGATGTCGCGCGCGATCAGGGTTCCCTCCCGGTCGAAGGTCAGGCCGGCGATAGCTTTGCCCGCCTCGACCACGGTGCTGGCCGCGAGATCGGTGATGGAAAATTCGCCGATGCGGACATGGCGGGCGACCTCGTTGAGGCGGGTGCCGCCGCAGGTGCCGCAGTTCTCGAGGAGGCTCTCTTTCTCGGACGAAGCGCGGGAACGACGGTATTCTTCGCGTAATTCGGCGTCGAGCTGCGACTCGGCCTCCCGCTGGTCGGCGGTGTTCGGATATGTTTCGACGGTGCCGTAGCCCCGGCAGTCCGGGCACCAACCGTGCGGGGAATTGTAGGAGAAAAGGCGCGGATCCAGCTCCTCAAACGAGCGTCCCGTCTCGGGATCGACCATCTCGGTGTTCATGACCTGGATTTTGTTTTTGGCATCAAAAAAGCGCAGGGTCCGCTTCCCCACCCGCAGGGCCGTCTCGACCATTTCGAGAACCTCGTCGGCGGGAGTCCTGGCAGCGACCTCGCCGACGATGACGTCGATGTGGTGCTCCTTGAATCGCTCCAGCCGCTGGAAGTCGGCGACGGCAATCATCCGTCCGTCCACGAGCAGTTCGGTGAATCCCTGCTTCGCGGCCCACTCCGCCACCTCGCTGTGGAAGCCCTTGCGCGCCTTGATCAGCGGGGCCATGACTCGCACGGCATGACGGGATTTGCGGGCCTCCGCGCGGAGACGGGTGACGATGGCGCTGACACTCTGTTTCTCGACCGGATTGCCGGTGTCGGGAGAATACTGACGCCCGACCTTGGCAAAAAGAAGTCGCAAGAAATGCCAGACCTCGGTCACCGTCGCGACGGTCGACTTTCCCCCGCCCCGCGAGATGCGCTGCTCGATCGCCACGGTGGGCGGGAGTCCGGTGATGAGATCGATGTCAGGACGCTCCATCTGCTCGACAAACTGCCTCGCGTAGGTGGACATGCTGTCGAGGAAACGGCGCTGTCCCTCGGCGAAGAGAATGTCGAAGGCGAGGGTCGATTTTCCCGAGCCGCTCAGGCCGGTGACGACGACAAATTGTTCGCGCGGGATCGCGACATCGAGCTGTTTGAGATTGTTCTCCCTCGCCCCGAAAAGTTCGATCGCGTTGTGTCTCCGCTTCCCTTCGTAGCGCACCGGCGGCACCGATTCGGCCACCTTGCGCTGGCCCTTCGCGGCGACGGCGCGTCCTCCGAGAGCCTCGCGGAGAAAACGACCGGTGTGCGAATGCGGAGCAGCCGCGACCTCCTCGGGCGTTCCCACGACCACGATTTCGCCGCCCCCTGCTCCCGCTTCGGGCCCGAGGTCGATGACGTGATCGGCGCATTTGATGACATCGGGATTGTGTTCGATCACAATGACGGAATCCCCCGCCGCAACGAGACGCTCGAAGACCCGCAGGAGCATTCCGGTATCGTCAAAGTGCAACCCGGTGGTCGGTTCGTCGAAAATCAGGACTGCGGTCTTGTCATCCCGGCGCTTTTTGGCGGGTGCCGCGAGGAGGTGTCCGACGAGCTTGAGCCGCTGGCTCTCCCCGCCCGAGAGGGTGTTGAGCGGCTGGCCGAGACGCAAATACCCGAGCCCGACATCGGCAAGCAGTTGCAGCCCGGTGACAATGGAAGCGGCCTTTTTGCCTCCCATCGCAAAGAAACAGGGGATCGCTTCGGTCACGGTCAGGGAGAGAACCTCGTGGATCGTTTTCCCTTCCAGTTCCACTTCGAGAGCCTCGGGAGTGTAGCGTTTTCCCTCGCATTCGGGGCAGGTCACGTAGAGATCGCTGAGGAATTGCATCTCCACC
>CAYLJC010000623.1:0-2046 GCA_964383345.1 uncultured Akkermansia sp.
GCTTCTCTCGTTTGGTGGTCGCATCGAGAGGGAAGAATGGATTGCGCAGGCCAAGACCCTGCTGGAGGAGAAAGGCGGCAACTAATTCACGACCAAACCTAAGATTTTATATGGGACAGAAAGTACATCCGATCGGTTTCCGGCTCGCCGTGAGCAAGGACTGGCAGTCCAAGTGGTATGCGCCGCAGGGCGAGTATGCCGAGCAGCTTCACGCCGACCTCAAGGTGCGTCGCTACCTCGAGGGCAGACTCCAGAAAGGTGCCGTCTCCCGCGTCGTCATCGAGCGCGCCTGGAACAGCGTCCGTGTCACCCTGCATACCTCCCGCCCCGGCCTCATCATCGGCAAGCGCGGTCAGGAGATCGAGGTCATGACCGCCGACATCAGCCGGATGTGCAAGGGGTCCCAGGTCAAGATCGACATTTTGGAAATCCGCCAGCCCGAGCTCGATTCCTCGTGGGTCGCCGCCCAGGTCGCGACGCAGTTGGAGCGCCGGGTTTCCTTCCGCCGCGCGATGAAACGGGCGATCCAAACGGCGATGGATTTCGGTGCCGAAGGCATCCGGATCCGTTGCGCCGGTCGTCTCGGTGGTGCCGACATCGCTCGCGCCGAAGCCTACCGCGAGGGCAAGGTGCCGCTGCAAACCCTCCGCGTGCCGATCGACTACGGTTTCGCCGAAGCGGAGACGACCTGGGGCATCATCGGGGTCAAAGTTTGGATCAACAAGAAAGAAGAAGTGCCGGGCGAAGCTCCGAAACGCCCTCGTCGCGACAATGGCGGACGTGGCCCGGGTGGTCGCCCGCAACGCCGCGACTACAACAGCTGATCCACCCCGAAACCGTCACCCACACATTTAAAGAAAAAGGAGACAAGTCATGCCTTTGATGCCCAAAAGAGTCAAGTTTCGCAAAACCCATCGCGGCAGCCGCGCGGGCAATGCGTCTCGTGGAACGAAAGTCAGCTTCGGTGAATACGGGCTGCAGTGCCTCGGCCGCGGTTGGATCACGAACCGCCAGATCGAAGCCTGCCGTATTTCGATCAACCGCTACCTCAAGCGGAAAGGAAAAGTCTGGATTCGCATTTTCCCCCACAAGCCGATCACGGCCCGCCCGCCGGAAACCCGGATGGGGAAAGGGAAAGGACCGGTCGACGCCTGGGTCGCGGTCGTCCGCCCCGGCACCATGATGTTCGAGATCTCCGGCGTGCCGGAATCCGCCGCCAAGGAGGCGCTGCGCCTCGCCGCGAACAAACTCGGGATCCGTTGCCGCTTCGTGCGCCGTTCCGATCAGTAACCATTTCATATCACCGAGGAGAATCACGATGTCAAAATCCACCAAAGAATTGCGCGAACTGAATGTCGACGAGCTGGCCGCGCGCCGTCGCGAACTCAAGGAGGAAGCTCTCCTCCTTCGGGTCCAGAAAGAAGCGGGCCAGTTGGAAAACCCTTCACGAATTCGTCTGGCTCGCCGCGAGGTGGCGAAAATCGAAACGCTCCTGAGGCAGAAGCGTGACGCCGTCCAGGCCTGATCCGAGGGATCCCGTGTAGTTCAAACCTCGTCCAAAACACTCGTCCAAAACAGTTGCAAGCAGTAGCCATGAGCGAATCAGAGAATCAAATTGAAGCCGGATTGCGCAAGACGCGGGTCGGAGTGGTGACATCGGATGCGATGGACAAGACCATTGTGGTCGAGGTCCGCCGCCGGGTCCCGCACCCCCGCTTCAAGAAAATCGTGAAACGCACCTCCACCTTTTTTGCTCACGACGAGACCGGCGAGGCCAAGGTCGGGGATCGTGTCCTTATCGAGGAGACCCGCCCCATCAGCAAGAAGAAGTGCTGGAAACTCAAGGAGGTGCTTTCGCACTGATCCGGTTCCCGAGCAGAATATTTTCCGGTAAACTTTTACTATTTTACAAAGTCATGATTCAGATGGAATCCAAGGTGCAGGTGGCCGATAATACCGGTGCCCGCGTCGCCAAGATGATCGGTGTTCTCGGGACCCGTTCCCGCCAGGCCCACGTGGGGGATGTCATTACCGCGCACATTCGCG